>NZ_JAIUKC010000058.1:0-78516 GCF_020177435.1 Saccharopolyspora sp. 7B
CCACCGGTCCTGACCGGCCCGGTCCCGCTGCCCGCGCGCGGACTTCCCGGCGGCCCCGGGGGCCGCGGCGGTGGTCGTGGTGCCGGCGCTTCCGCGCTCGGCGGACCCGGCGCAGGCGGCCGGAACACCGGCGGCCCGGGCGGCAGACCCGGCGGCGGAACTCCCGGCACCCGCGCGGGCGGCACCGGCAACCAGCCCGGCCCCGGCGGACGGGCCGGCGTCGGAGCAGGTTCCGGCGCGGGCGCCCGCGGCATCCCGGCAGGCGGCCCGGCCGCCGCCACCAGCGGTGCGCGCGGTGGTGCCGGGGGAGCGGGCGCGGCCCGCCGCGGCGAAGGCGGCGAGGACTACGAGCACGAGCGGCCCGGCTGGCTGGAGGAGCAGGACGACGTCTGGATGGAAGGAATGCCGAAGACCGCCCCACCGGTCTTCGGCGAGTGAACGCCCGCTCTCGTCGCCACGGGGTGGCGGCCTCGTCACCGGTGAGCGAAGGCCGGACTCGCGAGAACGCCGCTGCGAATCCGCGGGCGGCCGGGCCGCGCACCTGGTCGGCGGCTTCGCCGCGGACAGGACGGCGGTCGGTGGACGGGTGGGAGTGTTCGAGGATCGTGCTCAGAGGGGAACCGGATGGCGCTGGTGGGTCGGTGGCGGTTGCACCCGCTGCACCTGTACTTGTTGCGCCGTTACCTGGCGGTGGATGATCTCGCGCTACCGCTGGAGGCCCCGGCGTACGGGCGCACGCGGCGGCAGCTTCGCGAGCTGGCGCGCCGTGAGGCCCCCGCGATGCACCGGGCCGGGCTCCTGGTGGACGACGACGCACCGGCGGAGCTGGCCGAGGCGCTGCGGGTGCTCGCGGGGCCGCAGCTGTGGGTCGACTCGTTGTGGTGCCCGGAGTTCGGCGGTGAGGCCGCGTGGCGCTCGGTGGCCGCGCTCACCGGCCGCGATCGGGTGGTGCTCGGCGTGCAGGAACCGGGGGAGGGCGCGCGGTACGGCGGGGCGCTGACCGTGGAGCTGCACCAGCGGGCGGCGCTGTCGGAGGTGCTGCTGGCGACGCTGCCGCCCGCGCCGCCCGGTACCCGCGGCCGGGTGCGGGTTCCGGAGAGCTCGCTGCGGTCCGGCCCGGAGGAGCTCGCCACCGGGTTCCTGCAGCACGTGGCGCCGGTGCGCGGCAGCAGCGGCGACCGGCTGGTCGAGCAGTACCGGAGCATCGGTTCCGGCCCGCACCTGCGGGCGGGACAGTTCGCCGCGTCCGCGCGCGATCCGCGCGGTGCGCGGCGGCGTTCGGCGGTGGTGCGCTGGTTCGACAACGCCGCCCCCGACGGCCGCTACCTGGATCACGCGGAGCGGGGCGGCGCGGGCGAACGGGTGCACGCCCTCACTCCGGCGGACGGGCGGGAGGTCCGCATCCGGTTGGAGGCGCTGGTCGACTCGGTGCGCTAACCCCGGCAGCGCCCCACCAATGGCGCATTGACCGTGTTCGATCGCCGGGAATAGCGTTCGGCAATCGATTTCTGGGGGAATCAGATGCGCGACGTGCCCGCGATCAGCCGCCGGACCGCCCTCGGGGCGGGTGCGGTGCTGCTCGCGGGTGCCGCCGGGTGCGCCCCGGCGCGGGATCCGCGCGAGATCAGCCTGTGGAACTTCTACGGGCCGGGCGGGCAGAACAAGAGCCAGAGCGACTGGATCAGCAGGCTCGCGGCGGAGTGGAACGCCACGCACGAGGTGCGGGTGCGGCTGCGGTACGTGCCGAACAAGGACTACAAGGCCGGGCCGACCTTGCAGACCTCGTTCAGCGCCGGTGCCGGTCCGGACGTGTTCCTGCTGAGCCCCGGCGATTTCCTGCGCTACTACAACGGAGGCGCGCTGGCCGACCTCACCCCGCACCTCGAACCGGGCGTGCGGGAGGACTTCCTGCCGGAGGTGCTGGCGACGCGGCTGGTCGACGACCGGGTGTACGGGCTGCCGATGGAGATCGAACCGCTGGCGCTGTTCTACAGCGAGGACGCGTTCGAGCGGGCGGGGCTCGCGGAAGGCGACCTGCCGGGTACGTGGGACGAGCTGCTGGGCCTGGCGGAGCGCCTGACCACCCCGGACCGGTTCGGGATGCTGTTCGAGACGAACCCGGGCTACTACCAGAACTTCACCTGGTACCCGTGGCTGTGGATGGCCGGTGGCGACGTGTTCACCCCGGACCTGCGGCGCAGCGCGTTCGACTCGCCGGCCGCGCACCGGGCGATGCGGCTGTGGCAGGACGCGGTCCGCTCCGGTGCCGCTCCGCGCCGGGTGCGCGGCGAGGGCGGCAACGACACGATCTCGAACCTGGCGCAGGGCTACTGCGCGATGCAGCAGCTGGGGATCTGGGGCATCGCCGAGATCGCCGAGCAGGCGCCCGGTTTCCGCTACGGCGTCACGCCGATGCCCGCGCCGCCGGGCGGCACCGCCACCACGGCGCTGGGCAGCTGGGCGATGGTCGCGAACGCCTACGGCGCCAACCCGGAGGCCGCGGCCGAGTTCGTGGCGTGGGCGCTCGGTTCGTCCGACCCGGCGGGGGTGGAGCGGATGCGGCAGTGGAACACCGTGGCGAAGACGGGGATCCCGCCCCGGCGTTCGGTGCGCCGCGCCGCCGAAGCCCAGGGCGCCTTCGACGACGGTCCGATGCGGGTGTTCGCCGACCAGGTGATGGCGCAGGCGCGTCCGGAACCCCGCTACCCGCCGGAGGTGTACCGCGCGATCTCCGACGCGCTGCAGTCCTGCCAGCTCGACGGGGCCGACCCGGCCGAGGCCGCCGGGGCGGCGTCCGAGCAGATCGACACGTTCCTGGCGGGCTACGACGGGGCGGCGATCCAATGAGCGCCCGGCGTTCCGACGGCCGGTCCGCGCTCGGCTTCCTCGCCCCGGACGCGGTGGGGCTGCTGGTGTTCGTGGCCGTGCCGACGGTGCTGGCGCTGGTGGTCGGATTGTTCGAAGTGGACGGTTTCGGCAACGTCGGGTGGGCGGGGCTGGACAACTTCCGGTTGATGGCGGGGGACGGGCTGCTGTGGCGCAGCTTCGGCATCACCGCGCTGTACGCGGGACTGTTCGTGCCGCTGGTGTTCGCGTGCGGGCTGGCGCTGGCGCTGCTGGTGCGGGACCACTTCCCGGGCGTGGGGGCGGTGCGCGCGGCGCTGTTCCTGCCGAACGCGGTGAGCCTGGTGGTGATCGGGCTGCTCTGGCAGTTCCTGCTCACCGACAAGACGGGCTTGGTGAGCCGGGTGCTCGCGGTGTTCGGCCTGGACGGCGTCTCGTGGCTGGGCGATCCGGACCTGGCGCTGGTCACGTTGGTGCTGATCAGCGTGTGGTTCCTGATGGGCTACCAGATGCTGATCTTCCTCGGCGGGTTGAACGACATCCCCGGGGACCTCTACGACGCGGCCACTGTGGACGGTGCGGGCGCGTGGCACCGGTTCCGGCACGTGACCTGGCCGATGCTGCGGCCGACGAGCTTCTTCGTCCTGGTCACGTCGACGGTGAACGCGGTGGCCGGGTTGCAGGCGTTCGACCTGGTCTTCGTGACCACCTCGGGCGGCCCGGCGAACGCGACGTCCACCGTCGTGTACTACGCCTACCAGCAGGCGTTCCAGTTCGGCCGGTTCGGCTACGCGGCGGCGATCTGCGCGCTGCTGGTGCTGCTGCTGGGCGCCATCACCGGGGTGCTGTTCGCCGCGACCCGAGGAGGCCGGTTCGATGCGTAGCGGGATCCGCGGGCGGGCGCTGCTGGCGTACCTGGTGGCGCTGGTGACGATCGCGCCGCTGCTGTGGCTGCTACTGGCGGCGTTCCGGCCGGCGGCGGAGCTGTTCTCGGTGGGCTGGCCGAGCGCGTTGACGCTGGAGAACGTGGGGTACGTGCTGACCGAGGTGCCGTTCCTGCGCTACCTCGCGAACAGCGCGTTCATCTCGGTGGTGGTGACGGCGCTGGCGTTGCTGGTGCACTCGATGGCCGCCTACGCCCTGGCGCGGATGCACTTCCGCGGGCGGGGGATCGCGTTCGCCGCGGTGATCGCGACGTTGCTGATCTCGCTGCCGGTGATCCTGGTGCCGCTGTTCCTGGTGGTCCGGACGCTCGGCATGGTCGACACGTACGCGGGGCTGATCGTGCCGGGCGTGTTCAACGCGTTCGGCATCTTCCTGCTGCGGCAGTTCTACCTGGGGGTGCCGCGGGAGCTGGAGGACGCGGCGCAGCTGGACGGCTGCGGGCACTGGCGCACCTACTGGCACGTGGTGCTGCCGCTGAGCAGGCCGATGCTGGCCGCGCTGGCGGTGCTGTTCTTCCTCGCCAACTGGAACTCGTTCCTGTGGCCGCTGGCGGTGGCCCAGGACGAGTCGTTGCGGGTGGTGCAGGTCGGCATCGCCTCGTTGCAGGGGCAGTACGCCTCCAAGCAGCAGTACGTGATCGCCGCGGCGCTGCTGGCCGCGATCCCGACGGTGCTGGTGTTCCTGCTGGGGCAGCGCAAGCTCATCTCCTCGCTGAAGACCACCGGGCTGAAGTGACCGGGCTCTGTCGGGGGCCGGGCGTAGCGTCCTCGGCACCGGCGGAGGGGGAGCGATGCGGGCGGCGCGGTTGATCTCGTTGGTGCTGCTGCTGCAGAACCGGGGCGCGGCGACGGGGCCCGAGCTGGCCGCGGAGCTGGAGGTCACCGAACGCACCGTCGCCCGCGACGTGCAGGCGTTGACGGAGGCGGGCGTGCCGATCTACGCGGAACGCGGCCGCAACGGCGGCTACCGGCTGCTCGGCGGCTACCGCACCCGGCTCACCGGGCTGCACCGGGCGGAGGCCGAGGCGCTGCTGCTGGCCGGAATTCCCGGCCCGGCGGCCGAGATGGGGCTGACCGAGGCCGTCGGCAGCGCCCGCCGCAAGATCTCCGCCGCGCTCGCGCCGGGGCACCGGGACGCGCCGGACCGGGTCGCGCGGCGCTTCCACCTGGACGCGCCCGGCTGGTTCCGGGAGACCGAGACGCCGCCGCTGCTGCCGGAGCTCGCCGACGCGGTGTGGCAGGACCGCGCGGTGCGGGCCACCTACCGCCGCCGGGACCGGGAGGTGCACCGCGAGATCGAGCCGCACGGCCTGGTCCTCAAGGCGGGTGCCTGGTACCTGGCGGGGCGCTGCGGCGGCCGGTTCCTGGTGTACCGCGTGGACCGGTTCCGATCGGTGGAGGTGGGCGGTCCGTTCGAGCGGGACGCGGAGTTCGCGCTGCCGGAGTTCTGGGCGCGGCGCGGCGCCGAGTTCGAACGCGCCCTGCTGCGCGCGGAGATCACCGTCCGGATCGCTCCCGACGCGCTCGCCGCCCTGCACGGCCAGGTCGGCGGCCCGGCAGCGGCGGACGCGCGCGCCGCGGCCGGGGAACCCGACGAGCAGGGCTGGGTGACGACCACCCTGCCGGTCGAGTCCCTGGAGGTCGCGCACGCGCAGCTGCTCGGGCTCGGCGCGCGGGTCCAGGTGCTGGCCCCGGCGGAGCTGGCCGAGCGGATGGCGCGGACCGCCGCCGAGCTCACCGAGCTGTACCGGCCGGCGGATCAGCGGTACCCGGTGGTGTCCTCCGGCGCCCCCGCTTCGACGACTTCGGCGATGTAGCGCCACGAATCCGGTCGCGAACCGTCCAGGTCGGTGAACCCGTAGTGCTCCGCGAGCTCGAAGCTGGACACGGTGCGCCCGGCCCAGCGGGACACCTCCGGGTCCGCCGCCAGCGCCGCGACCCCGCGGCCGACGAAGTGCGGCGATTCCGAGATCGAGAAGTGCGGTTCGGTTGCCTCGCGCCAGTTCTGCTCGGTGACGTCGAAGTGGTCGAGCATCATCTCCGAGCGCAGCCAGCCCGGGGTGATCGCGAGCGCGGTCCCGCCGTGGGGGCGCAGCTCCTCGGACTGGGCGAACGCCAACCGGCTCGCGGCGATCTTCGTCACATCGAAGAACGCGCCGCAGTCCGCGCGGTAGCGCCGGTTGTACTCGGTGGTGCCGTCGGTCAGCTCCACCACCAGCCCGCCCGGGGTGCGGGACAGCAGCGCGAGCGCGAAGTGGCTGGTGATCAGGTGCGCTTCGATGCCGGTCCGGAGCCTGCGCAGGCCCAGGTCCAGCGAGTGCTCCCACACCGGTTTGTGCCAGTCCATCAGGTGCTCGCCGCCCATGTCGTTGACCAGCAGGTCCAGCCGGCCGCGCTCCCGCTCGATCCGCGCGACCAGGTCCCGGACCTCCTCCGGGACCTGGTGGTCCACCCGCACCGCGACGCCCTCGCCGCCCGCGGCCGTCACCAGCTCCGCGGTGTCCTCAATGGACTCGGGCCGGTCGTAGTCGGAGCGCGCCTCCCGCGTGGTGCGCCCGGTGCCGTACACCGCGGCGCCCGCGGCTCCCAGCTCCACCGCGATCGCCCGGCCCGCTCCCCGCGTCGCGCCCGCGACCAGCGCGATCTTCCCCCGCAGCGGTCGTTCCATCGTCGTGCCCCTCCGTCGGTTCCGGTTCGTCCCACCGATGCTGGCGGCGAATCCGGACGACCGCGGTCCGGATTTCCGCGCCGTTCTTTTCGAGTGGGCCGCCCGGCACGCCCGGCCGCGCGGTACGGTGAACATCGGTGATCGCGCAGCGCCGATCACCGTGCAGGCGAGAACGACGGTCGAGGCGGATCTGCGACGTGGGTGGCATGACACACCTGGGAGAACTCCCGGCGTGGCTGCTGGACGCGGCGACGCGGGCATGCCTACGGTCCGCACCGGGTACGGGGTTGACCGCGTTTCGATCTTGTGCTCGCACGGGACCACTCCGGCGTCGACCGGTACCCGTGCCGGCCCCGGACTACTGTCCGGTTCCCACGGTGACCGCTCCCGCGGCGGTCCGAGCAACGCAGAGCGCTCAGCCACGACCAGGAAGGCGGACCCGATGACGCCCCCGCACAACTACCTCGCGGTGATCAAGGTCGTCGGCATCGGTGGAGGCGGCGTCAACGCCGTCAACCGCATGATCGAGGTCGGGCTCAAGGGCGTCGAGTTCATCGCGGTGAACACCGACGCCCAGGCCCTGCTGATGTCCGATGCCGACGTGAAGCTGGACATCGGCCGCGAACTGACCCGAGGACTCGGCGCGGGCGCCGCCCCCGAGGTCGGGCACAAGGCAGCCGAGGACCACAAGGAAGAGATCGAAGAGGTCCTCAAGGGCGCCGACATGGTCTTCGTGACCGCGGGCGAAGGCGGCGGCACCGGCACCGGTGGCGCCCCCGTGATCGCCGACGTCGCGCGCAAGCTCGGCGCGCTGACCATCGGCGTCGTGACCCGGCCGTTCTCCTTCGAGGGCAAGCGCCGGGCGAACCAGGCGGAGCAGGGCATCAAGGAGCTCCGCGACTGCTGCGACACGCTCATCGTGATCCCGAACGACCGGCTGCTGCAGCTCGGTGACATCGGGGTCAGCCTGATGGACGCGTTCCGCTCCGCGGACGAGGTGCTGCTCTCCGGTGTGCAGGGCATCACCGACCTGATCACCACGCCGGGTCTGATCAACCTCGACTTCGCCGACGTCAAGAGCGTCATGTCCGGGGCGGGCAGCGCCTTGATGGGCATCGGCTCGGCGCGCGGGGAGGGCAGAGCCGTGCAGGCCGCGCAGAAGGCGATCAACTCGCCGCTGCTGGAGGCCTCGATGGAGGGCGCGCACGGCGTGCTGCTGGCCATCGCGGGCGGCTCCGACCTCGGCCTGTTCGAGATCAACGAGTCGGCCTCGCTGGTGCAGGAGTCCGCGCACCCCGAAGCGAACATCATCTTCGGCACGGTGATCGACGACTCGCTCGGCGACGAGGTGCGGGTCACCGTGATCGCCGCCGGTTTCGACGCGGGTGCGCCGACCCACAAGAAGCTGGAGCCGACCAGGGTCGGCGGCAGGGACGCCGTCGCGGGCGGCGAAGCGGGTCAGGTCACGGAGGGACAGGTCGTCGACAGCACGGCCGAGGCCGCTCCCGAGCAGCCCGCCGCGCCGCAGCAGCAGGCCCCCGCGGAGCAGGCACCGCCCGCTCCGGCCCCGCAGCCCGAGCCGTACACCCCGCCGCAGAGCTACGAGCCGCAGGCCCAGAGCTACGAGCGGCGTCCCGCGTACGGCGAGGGCGGCACGCCCGGCGTCTCGGTGCCGACCCGCTCCGGCGGCGGCTACCCGACGCACACCGGCACCCAGGGCATGAGCGGTCAGCTGCCGTCGCGGCCGGTGCCGGTCTCCGACGACAACGACGACGACGTGGACATTCCTCCGTTCATGCGACGCTGATCGCCTTCGAGCGTGGGCCAGAATGGGCACCGGGACGGACTTCGTCCCGGGCCCCGCTCATGTGCGGGCACCGGTGCTCCGGGACGCCGCCCCGCCAGTCGGCAACGACCCTTCGAGATCGGGAGTGATGGAGTGCGGATCCGGCGCGTGATCACCACGCGGGAAGGCGGCAGCTCGAAGCCGCCGTTCGACTCGTTCAACCTCGGCGGCCGGGTCGGCGACGACCCCGAGGCGCTCGCGGCCAACGAGCGCAAGCTCGCCGCCGGCATCGGGCTGGACCCGTCGCGGCTGGTGTGGATGGAGCAGATCCACGGCAAGAACGCCGAACTCGTCGACGGCCCGCGCCCGGAACCGGTGGAGGCCACCGACGCCCTGGTGAGCGCGCAGCCCGGGCTGGCGCTGGCGGTGCTCACCGCGGACTGCGTGCCGGTGCTGCTCGGCGACCCGGTGACCGGCGTGGTGGCCGCGGTGCACGCGGGCCGGGTCGGCGCCCGGGTCGGCGTCCTCGTCGAGGCGCTGAAGGCGATGCGCGGCGCGGGCGCCCGCATCGACGACATCGAGGCGCTGCTGGGACCCGCCGCCTGCGGCCAGTGCTACGAGGTGCCCGAGTCGATGCGCGACGACGTCGAGGAGTACCTGCCCGGCAGCGCCTGCCGCACCCGCAAGGGCACGCCGGGGCTGGACCTGCGCGCGGGGCTGTGGGAGCAGCTGGCGGGCGCCGGGATCGCGAAGATCGGCATCGATCCGCGCTGCACGATGGAGAGCCGCGAGCTGTTCAGCCACCGCCGTGACGGGCCCCGCACGGGCCGGTTCGCCGCCGTGGTGTGGGCGGAGCGGGAGGAGTCGTGAGCGAGGACGACGAGCGCCGCGCGGAGCTCGCCGAGTCCCTGAGCTCGATCCGGCAGCGCCTCGCGGCGGCCTGTGCGGCCGCTGGGCGGCCGGTGGCGGACGTGCAGCTGCTGGCGGTGACCAAGACCTTCCCGGCGCGGGACGTGGCGCTGCTGGCCGATCTGGGCCTGGTCTCGTTCGCGGAGAACCGCGAGCAGGAGGCCCGGCCGAAGGTCGCCGAGCTGGCCGCCCTGCGCCCCGCCGCGGAGGCGCGCTGGCACATGGTCGGGCAGCTGCAGCGGAACAAGGCGCGCTCGGTCGCCCGCTGGGCGGACGTCGTGGAGTCCGCGGACAGCCCGCGGCTGGTGGAGGCGCTGGCCGGTGCCGTGCGCAACGCGCTCGACGCGGGAGAGCGGACACGCCCGCTCGAAGTTCTCGTTCAGGTGAACCTGGACGAGGCGGCCGGCCGGGGTGGCTGCCCCGCCGCCGAGGTGCCCGCGCTCGCCGCCGACATCGCCGCGCGGGATGAGCTCAGGTTGCGCGGAGTCATGGCCGTGGCGCCTCAGAACACCGCGCCGGACGTGGCCTTCGACACACTTTCGGCGATCTCCACCCGGCTCCGCCGGGACCACCCCGAAGCTGGGGAGATCTCGGCGGGGATGAGCGGCGATCTGGAGAGTGCTGTGGCCCACGGCTCCACCAGGGTGCGTGTCGGAACAGCGCTGCTGGGAGGGCGGCGGTTAATCTCGCCGTAGCCTGGGCGGAGGGTCGAACGCCGGTCGAACCGCGCTCGGCTCCGGAGGAGTCGCGGAGGAAGGGCACGCCGATGAGCACGATGCACAAGCTGAAGGCCTACTTCGGCATGGTGCCCGCCGACGAGGTCGACGACTTCGACGACGAGCCCTACGGCGACCGGTACGGCGATGCGGGCGAGTACGACGCGCCAGCCGACCGGGTCGGACGGCGGCGCGTCGGAGTGCGCGGCGGCTACCAGGACGAGGCGGCCGCCGACGAGGGATTCGACGATCACGGGCACCGCGAGGCCGCGCACCGGGACACCGGTCACCGCGGCGAGGAGTACCGCGACGTCAAGCCGTCGCGCAGGCAGTGGACGCTGGAGACCGCGGCGCGCACGGCCGCCGAGCGGGAGTCCGTCTCCCGGTTGCGGGCCGTCACCGACACCGGCAGCCACTTCAACTTGAGCAAGATCACAACTCTGCATCCTCGCAGCTACAGCGAGGCCCGCACGATCGGGGAGCAGTACCGGGACGGCACTCCTGTGATCATGAACCTGACGGAGATGGACGAAGCGGACGCCAAGCGTCTGGTCGACTTCGCCGCAGGTCTGGCCTTCGCGATGCGCGGTTCGATCGAGAAGGTCACCAACCGGGTGTTCTTGCTCTCACCCCCGAACGTGGACGTCGCAGCCGAGGACAAGCGCCGCTTGGCCGAGGGTGCCTTTTTCAACTACGGGTGACCGGTGGCAGAGTTGAGCTGTGGAACTGGCGCTGATCGTCCTTTACTACGCGGTCTTCTTCTTCTGGCTGCTGCTCACGGCCCGTATCGTGATCGAGCTCGTCCGGGTGTTCGCCCGCGACTGGCGCCCCGCTGGAGGGGTTGCAATCGCGTTGGAGAGCATCTACACAGTGACCGACCCGCCGATCCGGCTGCTGCGTCGGGTGATCCCGACGGTCCGGATCGGCGGTGTAGGGCTGGACCTATCCATTATGGTGCTGCTGCTGGTTGTGTTCATACTGATGCAGCTGCTGTTGAGACTATGGGCGCAGTCCGGGTAACGGGGAACCCGGGTGACCCGCAGCCGAAGAGTGCGTGAGGTGATCTTGTGGGCTTGACCCCCGCCGACGTGCATAACGTCGCGTTCAGTAAACCGCCGATCGGGAAGCGCGGTTACAACGAGGACGAGGTGGATGCTTTCCTCGACCTGGTTGAAGCCGAGCTCGCCCGGTTGGTGGAGGAGAACAACGACCTGCGGAGCCAGATGGAGCAGCTGGAGGGCCAGCTGCAGACCGCGCAGGTCGATCTCGACGACGCGCGCAGTCAGGCGTCCGCGGTTCCCGCCGCCCCCGCTCCGGTGGAGGAACCGCGTCGGCTCGCGCCGGTCCCGGCTCCCACCGCGGCCGAGCAGACCTCGCCGGGTGGTGACCACCACGTGCAGGCCGCCAAGGTCCTCGGGCTCGCCCAGGAGATGGCGGACCGGCTGACCGGCGAGGCGAAGGCCGAAGCCGACGGCATGCTCTCGGAGGCCCGGACCAAGTCCGAGCAGTTGCTCTCCGACGCCCGGTCGAAGTCGGACAGCATGGTCAACGAGGCGCGCACCCGCGCCGAGACGATGCTCAACGACGCCCGGACCAGGGCCGAGACGCTGGAGCGGCAGGCCAGGGAGAAGGCCGCCGGTCTGGAACGCGACGCGCAGCGCAAGCACGCCGAGGTGATGGGCAACATCACCCAGGAGAAGAACGCGCTGGAGAAGAAGATCGACACCTTGCGCACCTTCGAGCGCGAGTACCGCACCCGGTTGCAGACCTACCTGGAATCGCAGCTGCGTGAACTGCAGGACCGCGGATCGGCGGCACCCGCCGAGAGCGGGAGCCGCGCTGCCGGCCAGCAGAACACCTACAGCTTCGGAGCTCGGGCCGCCGAAGCCGGCTGAGCGGGCCGGTGACCGGATCCGCCGGTCGTGAGCCATCGCGCGGCCCAGGAGCCGCCGGTGGTCGGCTGCGGAGGGGACAAGGGGGTCCCCGCACGGTGCGGTGAAGGGAAGTTCGGCGTGTTGTTGGTAGTGCTGTTCCTGGTCCTGGCGGCCGGTGGCGTGCTGGTGACGTCGGTGCTGGTCCAACGCCCGGAATGGGCGTGGTTGTCGGTGCTGCTCAGCGTGCTGGCCGCGGCACTGCTCGTGGTGGAACGGTTGCGGCGGCGGAGGGAAGCGAGCTCACCGCCGCGGCAACCGGTCTCCGCGGGCGAGGCGGGGCAGGACCCGGCGGCACCGGCCGGCGAGGTCGACGTCGACGAGGAACCGGACGAGGAGGACACCGATGCGGCGGACGCGCTGCTGGTGTCCGAATCGGACGACGAAGTCGTGGTCGTCGACGAACGTCCCCGGTACCACTTGGCGAGCTGCGACTGGCTCGGCGAGCGCGAGGTGCAGGGGCTGCCGGTGAAGGAGGCCCGGGAACTGGGCTTCACGGCCTGCTCCCGCTGCACCCCGGACGCGGTGCTGGCGGGACAGGCGCGCGCCGCGCGCTAGCAGGACCGCCGGGAACGCGGATCCGCCGCGGAGCGCTCAGGGCCCTGGGCGCGGACCGCGGTGGCCGCGGAAAACCGGTGGCGTCGAATGGTTATGCTGAATGCGGGCTGGTCGCCGGGGAGCGACCGGCCCGCATCGGCGTTGATCCGGCCATCACCGGGGAGCCTCCGGAAGAACGGGCGCCGTGCTCCAGCGGGAGCAGCGCCCCAGTAGAACCGGACGGGTCCGGCCCGTGACAGCCGGCAACGAGTGGCCGTCGCGTTCTGCGGCGGCAAGCGGGGTGGTACCGCGGGACGCGGGCGGCCGGATGGTCGCGCGCCGTGTCGTCCCCGTGTGGGCATCGAGTCCGGATGCCCGTGCGGCTGCTGACGACACACCGGCGAGGAGAACACCCGCGATGGCTTACCCGAAGGTCCGATTCGGCGGAACGGCCGCCCCGGAGGACGCGGATCGAGAGGCCCCCCAGGAGCGCGGGGTGGCCGCACAACCGTCGTTCCCGCAGGTCGAGCGGGAAGTGCTGGACTTCTGGTCCGCGGACGGGACGTTCCGGGAGAGCGTGCAGGCCAGGGACGCGGGCGTCAACGGCTCGAACGAGTTCGTCTTCTACGACGGGCCGCCGTTCGCCAACGGCCTGCCGCACTACGGCCACCTGCTCACCGGGTACGTCAAGGACGCGGTGCCGCGCTACCAGACGATGCGCGGCCGCCGGGTGGAGCGCCGCTTCGGCTGGGACTGCCACGGGCTGCCCGCCGAGGTGCAGGCGGAGAAGCAACTCGGCATCACCTCGAAGTCCGAGATCGAGTCGATGGGCGTCGCCGAGTTCAACGACGCCTGCCGCGCCTCGGTGCTGCGCTACACGCGGGAGTGGGAGGACTACGTCACCCGCCAGGCCCGCTGGGTGGACTTCGAGAACGACTACAAGACGCTCGACGTGGACTACATGGAGAGCGTCATGTGGGCGTTCAAGACCTTGTGGGACAAGGGCTTGGTCTACGAGGGCTTCCGGGTGCTCTGGTACTGCTGGCGCTGCGAGACGCCGCTGTCCAACACCGAGACGCGGATGGACGACACCTACCGGCAGCGGCAGGACCCGGCGGTGACGGTGGGCCTGCGGCTCGTCGCGCCGGGCAAGGCGTTCGACGGGGCGCTGGCCCTGGTCTGGACGACGACCCCGTGGACGTTGCCGTCGAACCTCGCGGCCGCGGTGCACCCCGAGGTGGACTACGTGCTGGTGGAGCCCGGCCAGGGCGGGGAGCGCTACGTGCTCGCCGAGGCCCGGCTGGGCGCGTACGCGCGGGAGCTCGGCGAGGACGTCGCCGACCGCGTCGTCGCCCGGTTCACCGGCGCCGAGCTGATCGGCACGAGCTACCGGCCGCCGTTCGACTTCTTCGCCGGGCGACCCAACGCCCACCAGGTGCTGCCCGCCGACTACGTCACCACCGAGGACGGCACCGGTGTCGTGCACATCGCGCCCGCCTTCGGTGAGGAGGACAAGGCCGTCACCGACGCGCACGACATCGAACCGGTCGTCCCGGTCGACGCGCGGGGCCGGTTCACCGCCGAGGTCGCGCCGTACGAGGGCCAGCAGGTCTTCGAGGCGAACAAGCAGATCATCCGGGATCTCAAGGAAGCCGGGCTGCTGCTGCGGCACGAGACCTACGACCACCCGTACCCGCACTGCTGGCGCTGCGACAACGCGCTGATCCAGCGGGCCCTGTCGTCCTGGTTCGTGGCCGTCACCCGGTTCCGGGACCGCATGGTCGAGCTCAACCAGCAGATCAACTGGGTGCCGGGGCACATCCGGGACGGCCAGTTCGGCAAGTGGCTGTCCAACGCCCGCGACTGGAACATCTCGCGGAACCGGTTCTGGGGTTCGCCGATCCCGGTGTGGACCTCGGACGACCCGGCGTACCCGCGCACCGACGTGTACGGCTCGCTGGACGAGCTGGAGCGCGACTTCGGGGTACGGCCCGCCGACCTGCACCGCCCGAACATCGACGAGCTGACCCGGCCGAACCCGGACGACCCGACCGGCGCGTCCACGATGCGGCGGGTGCCGGAGGTGCTGGACTGCTGGTTCGAGTCCGGGGCGATGCCGTTCGCGCAGGTCCACTACCCGTTCGAGAACTCCGACTGGTTCGAGCACCACTACCCGGGCGACTTCATCGTCGAGTACAACGGCCAGTCCCGCGGCTGGTTCTACCTGCTGCACGTGCTGGCCACCGCGCTGTTCGACCGGCCCGCGTTCTCCAACGTGGTCGCGCACGGCATCGTGCTCGGCGACGACGGCATGAAGATGTCGAAGTCGAAGAACAACTACCCGGACGTGAACGAGGTCTTCGACCGCGACGGTTCGGACGCGATGCGCTGGTTCCTGATGGCGAGCCCGATCCTGCGCGGCGGAGACCTGGTGGTCACCGAGCGCGGCATCCGGGACGCGGTGCGCCAGGCGGTGCTGCCGCTGTGGAACTCCTGGTACTTCCTGGCGTTGTACGCCAACGCCGAAGGAGTCGAGGGCCGGTTCCGGGTGGACAGCGAGCACGTGCTGGACCGCTACGTGCTCGCCAAGGCGCACGAGCTGGTCGGCGACGTGCAGGCCGCGATGGACGTGTTCGACCCGGCCGGGGCGTGCGCCGCTGTCCGCGACTTCCTGGAGGTGCTGACCAACTGGTACGTGCGCCGCTCCCGGGACCGGTTCTGGGCCGGGGACGCCGACGCCATCGACACCCTGCACACCGTGCTGGAGGTGACCTGCCGGGTGGTGGCGCCGCTGCTGCCGCTGACCGCGGAAGCGGTGTGGCGCGGGCTCACCGGCGGCCGCTCGGTACACCTGTCGGACTGGCCGCTGGTCGACGAGCTGCCTGCCGACGCGGCGCTGGTCTCCGCGATGGACCGGGTGCGGCAGGTGTGCTCCTCGGCGCTGGCGCTGCGGAAGTCGAACTCGCGCCGCGTCCGGCTGCCGCTGGCGAAGCTGGTCGTGGCCATGCCGGAGGCCGAGTCGCTGCGGCCGTTCGTCGACCTGGTCCGGGACGAGGTGAACGTCAAGGAGGTCGAGCTGACCACCGACGTCGCCGCGCACGGCCGGTTCGAGATCGCCGTGAACGCCCGCGCCGCCGGACCTCGGCTGGGCAAGGACGTGCAGCGGGTGATCAAGGCCGTGAAGTCCGGTGACTGGACCCGCAACGCGGCCGGGGCCGTGGTCGCCGACGGCACCGAACTGCAGGAGGGCGAGTTCACCGAGCGGCTGGTGTCCACCGACTCCGGTGCCGCGGCCGCGTTGCCGGGCGGCGCCGGGATGGTGGTGCTGGACTGCGACGTCACCCCGGAGCTGGCCGCCGAAGGCGTGGCCCGCGACCTGGTGCGCGTCGTGCAGCAGGCGCGCCGGGACGCCGGTTTCGAGATCTCCGACCGCATCCGCGTCGAGGTCTCCGCGCCGGCCGAGGTGCTGGCCGCCGTGGACGCGCACCGCGAGTTCATCGCCGCCGAAACGCTCGCCGACGCCGTGTCCGAGGGCGCGGCCGCGGGTGGTTCCGCGGGCAGCGTCGGGGACGGCGTGGACGTCTCGGTCGCCGTCGAACGGGTCTGATCGGTCGCCGCCGGGCGGGTCCGCGGGAACCACCGCGGATCCGCCCGGACGGGCGTGGCGCACCTCCCACTTCGCACGGGGTGGTTGCGCGCGGCGGGGGCGATCCCTAGTCTTCTCCGTCGAAGGTCATGAGTGCCAGCGGGAAACCCCGGTTTGCTGGCCGGCAACCCTCCTACCGCGGTGGGGTGCCCCGGGTGAGGACCTGGCCGATCGCGCAGGGCGATCGGCAAGCGCGGGCCCCGAATGCTCCGGGCCCGGTGAGGCCCTAGGAGGCATCGTGTCGTCAGCCGTCCGCTCCGCCACCGGCGAGATCGCCGAAACCCCGATCTGGTCCGTCGTGGACTCCGTTCCCGCGGTCCCCGCGGTCGTCGGCGCGCAGCTGCGGGTTCCGCTGGTCACCGGCGGTTCCGCCGAGTACGCCAACCTGGACCACGGGGCCAGCGCGCCTTGCCTGAACGCGGTGCGCGACGCCGTGAACGAGCTGCTGCCCTGGTACGCCAGCGTGCACCGCGGCGCCGGGTTCGCCTCCCAGGTGTGCACCCGGGTCTACGAGGGGGCGCGGGAGACGCTGCGCCGGTTCGTCGGCGCCCGCCGCACCGATTCGGTGATCTTCACCCGGAACACCACCGACGCGCTGAACCTGCTGGCCGCCGCGCTTCCCGCGGACACCTCGGTGGTCGTGTTCGACACCGAGCACCACGCGGCGCTGCTGCCGTGGGCGGGGGAGCGGGTGCACCACCTCGGCATCCCGGAGAGCCCGCAGGAGGCGGTGCGACTGCTCGACGCCGCGCTCGCCGAGTGCGCCGACGGGCCGAAGCTGGCCGTGCTCACCGGGGCGTCCAACGTGACCGGCGAGCTGTGGCCGGTCGCCGAGCTCGCCCGCGTCGCCCGCGAGCACGGCGCCCGCACCGTGCTCGACGCCGCCCAGCTCGCCCCGCACCGCCCGGTGCGCATCGCCGACCTCGGCGTGGACCACGCCGTGCTGTCCGGGCACAAGCTCTACGCCCCGTTCGGCGCGGGAGCGCTCATCGGCCGCGACGACTGGCTGGACCGGGCCGAGCCGTACCTGGCCGGCGGCGGCGCCACCCGATCGGTCCCCGACGCGGGCGAGATCGACTGGAACACCGGTCCGGAGCGGCACGAGGCCGGTTCGCCGAACACCGTCGGGGTGCACGCGCTCGCCAAGGCCTGCGAGGTGCTCGCCGAGCACGCCGAGGCGATCGAGGGGCACGAGGACCTGCTGCTGCGCAGGCTCCGCGCCGGGCTCGCCACCGTTCCCGGGCTGCGCGAGCTGGGTCTGTTCGGCCCCGAGCACGACCGGGTCGGCGTGGTCAGCTTCACCGTGGACGGCCAGGACCCCGGGCTGCTGGCGGCGGCGCTGTCCGCGGAGCACGGCATCGGCGTGCGGGACGGGCTGTTCTGCGCGCACCGGGCCGTGCGGCACCTGCTGGCGGGCACCGACGCGCAGCGCGCCGTGCGGATCAGCCTCGGTCTCGGCACCACCGTCGAGCACGTGGACCGGATCGTCACCGCGCTGCGCGGGCTCGTCGCCCACGGTCCGCAGTGGAGCT
This sequence comes from Saccharopolyspora sp. 7B, assembly GCF_020177435.1. NCBI lineage: Bacteria > Bacillati > Actinomycetota > Actinomycetes > Pseudonocardiales > Pseudonocardiaceae > Saccharopolyspora > Saccharopolyspora sp. 7B. The sequence continues at coordinate 17,514 of NZ_JAIUKC010000058.1, forward strand.
ACGAACTCGACGGCGGCCGCTGGGTTCCCGTCGACGACCCGCGCGAGTTCCCCGCCGCGTTGGCGTGAGCCGCTGCGAACGACCGATCGGCGGTCGGGGAGAATGGGCCGGGTGAACACCGAGCAGTCCGACTCCGAGCAGCCCGGATCGAACCCCGCCACCGGCGAGGGCTCGTCCTCAGAACCGGAAGCGCGACCCGCCGCGAGCGGGGACGGCGGTACCGCCGCGAGCGAGCCGGACCCGGGTTCGGACGGCGACGGTTCGACCGCGGTCGGGGCGGCCGGTGGCCGTGCCTCGCGGAAGCTGCTGGCGCTGCTGTTCGGGGTGGCCGCGCTGCTGCTCGCCGCGGACGTGGTGACCAAGATCGCCGCGGTCGCGCGGCTCGACGGGCAGCCGCCGCTGGAACTGTTCGGCGGGGCGGTGTACCTGGTGCTGGTGCGCAACCCGGGGGCGGCGTTCTCGCTGGCCACCGGCATGACCTGGCTGCTGGCGCTGCTGGCGATCGTCGTGGTCGGCGTCATCGTGTGGCTGGCGCCGAAGCTGCGCTCCACCGGGTGGGCCGTCGGGCTCGGCCTGGTGCTGGGCGGGGCGTGCGGGAACCTGGTCGACCGGTTGTTCCGGGAGCCCGGGCCGTTGCGCGGCCACGTCGTGGACTTCGTGTCGCTGTTCGCGCCGGACGGCAGCGTGTGGCCGGTGTTCAACGTCGCCGACTCGTCCATCGTGTGTGGCGGGATCCTCGTGGTGCTGCTGTCGCTGCTCGGCCGCGACTACGACGGCACCGTGCACACCCGGAAGAAGCGCGAGGACCGGGCATGAGCGATCTGCGGATGCTCCCGGTCCCCGACGGCCTCGAAGGGATGCGGGTCGACGCGGGCCTGGCGAAGTTGCTCGGGTTGTCCCGGAACACGGTGGCGGGGCTCGCCGAATCCGGTGAGGTGCTGCTCGACGGCGCTCCCGTCGGCAAGTCGGACCGGCTGATCGCGGGCGGGCTGGTGGAAGTGACGCTGCCCGACGCGCGGCCCGAACCGGAAGTGGTCGCGGTGCCCGTGGAGGGCCTGCGGATCCTGCACCAGGACGACGACATCGTCGTGGTCGACAAGCCCATCGGCGTCGCCGTGCACCCCAGCCCCGGTTGGGAGGGCCCCACCGTGATCGGCGGGCTCGCCGCCGCGGGCGTGCGCATCGCGACCTCGGGCGCCGCGGAGCGCCAGGGCGTGGTGCACCGGCTCGACGCGGGCACCACCGGCGTCATGGTCGCCGCGAAGAGCGAACACGCCTACACCGCGCTGAAGCGGGCGTTCAAGGAGCGCACCGTGGAGAAGCGCTACCACGCGCTGGTGCAGGGCCACCCCGATCCGAGCAGCGGCACCATCGACGCGCCGATCGACCGCCACCCCAAGCACGACTACAAGTTCGCCGTGGTCAGCGGAGGCAAGCCCAGCATCACCCACTACGAGACGGTGGAGGCGTTCCGCGCCGCGTCCCTGGTGGACGTGAAGCTGGAGACCGGGCGCACGCACCAGATCCGGGTGCACTTCTCCGCGGTCCGGCACCCGTGCGCGGGCGACCTCACCTACGGCGCGGATCCGGTGCTGGCGCGGCGGTTGCAGCTCGGCAGGCAGTGGCTGCACGCGCGGATGCTCGGCTTCGAGCACCCCGCCGACGGGCAGTGGGTGACGTTCACCAGCGACTACCCGGACGACCTCCAGCACGCCCTGGACACCCTCCGCGAACAGGACTCCTGAGCCGCCGGCCGCCCGCTCCCGCCGCCGGGACGCGCGTTGCGGCGATCGTCGTCCGGACGGGTCCGGCCGGTCGCGTAGCGTGGTCGTGCTGATCCAGGAACAGCGGGGGGAGTGGCCGATGACCCAGGCCGGAGCGAGCGGGACGTTCGACGGGCGTCGCGCGGAGTTCACCGACGACACGCCGACGCCGCCGACGGGTCTGCCGCTGGGCGGTGCACCGCCGTCCGCGTCCGCGCGGCGGGACGAGCGCGCGGAGGTCGAGGAGCGGTGGCCCACCACCGACGCGGAGCGGACCGATCCCGGCCAGCAGGGGCTGGCGGAGCTGCTGGCGGCGGAGGACGTCGGCCGCGCGGGCCCGGCGGTGCTCGGCGCCGATCCGGAACCCGGCCCGTCCGCGGACGCGGGTGACTGGCCGACCCTGCAACGCCGCGAACGCCGCCCGGAGCGCCCTCGCGGCGGTCCCCTCGACTGGGTTCGCCGCCGCGGCAACTGAGTGTCCGAAGTGGACGGACCAGCTGCGGGCTCCCGCGGTGGGTCCGGCGTCTTCCCGTCACCGGCGACCACCTGAGCAAGCCGCCCCACGCGAGTTCTCGGCCGTCTTCCAGCGAGGACGGCGCTTTCCCCTGTGGCGCAGAGCCACCGGTGCGAACGATCCCCCTCGGCGAGCGGACGGGCGAGGTCCCACCACCGCCCCGCTCAGCAGCGCGAGCGCGGAATCAGAGATCGGTGATGTCCCAGTGGAGGGTGCGCTGGTCGTCCCCGGGGCGCATGGCCCAGCGGACCGTGGACAGCTCGGTGTCCTCCGGCAGCACGTACACGGTGTGCCCGCCCGCGGTCTCGCCGGGCGGCACGCCGATGCGGTGCGGCGGCCGGGAGGACAACGCGACCGGTGCCTTGCCCACGGTGGACCCGTCCTCGGCGACCAGGACCAGGTAGAGGTCGGGCAGCGAGGTGAACGGCATCGGGCTGCGGTTGGTGAGCTCGGTGTGCACGACGACCGAGCGCTCGCCCTCCTGCAGCTGGTAGCCGGCCGCGGTGAACAGGAAGTCGGCCGGGTCGACGACCTCGACGAGCTGGATGGTGATCCGCTCGCCTTCGGGACCGTCCACGTCGAGCTTGCTGCCGACCTTGCCGGTGCGGGCCGCGGCGGGCACCGGGGTCTTGGCGGTCGGCGCGTGCGGGTTCGCCGGCTGCTGCGCCGGTTGCGGCCCGGACTGCGGTCCGCTCGCGGGCTGGCCGGGCTGCGGGGGCCGCTGCTGGTCGCCGCGCGCCCACGCGGCTGATCCGGGCGGGCCCCACGGGTTCGGCTGCGCCTGCTGCGGTGCGGGCGGCGGCGCGGGCCTGACCTGCTGCGGCTGGCCGAAGGAGGCGGGCGGGCCCGCGGGGGTGAACGGTTGCGGGCCACTGGGCGGGTTCTGGCCGGGATGCCCGCCGCTGTGCGCTCCGCTGGGGCCGCCGTGCACCTGGTAGCCGCCGCTGGGCGGGTTGGGCACCTGGTAGCCGCCGCTGGCCTGGGTCCAGGCGTTCGCGGCGGCGACCGCGTTGCGGATGCCCACCGGGTCGCACTCGACGCCGACGACCATGGGCAGCCCGGTGGTGGAGAGCACCGCGAGCCGGGCGGCCACGTCGCGGACGTCCATCCCGAGCCGCGACGCGATCTCGTGGACCGCGGCGCGCCCGGATTCGGCGACGGCGGTGAGCAGACGTACGTCCACGGGATCAGGTGCGGTCACGTCAGGCCACGCTACCCCCTAGGGGCGATCACCGTCCGCAAGGGCGGGATGTTCGCCGGAACCCGGCCCGTCGAGCTCGACGAGCTCGGGATCGATCCGGCCGGGCGCGGATCCGCGGCACGCCCGGGAGGGTCGCCGACGGCGCCGGGGAGTGGCGTCAGGCCGTCCCGGCCCGGCACCGCCGCGGCCGCCCCTTCGCGCCGAGAACGGGAGGTGCGGGGCGAGCTGACGGGCCTGGCACCTGCTGATCGGATGAGCGGAGCGGGGCCGTTCGGGCGGCCCCTCCCGGGTCCGCGGCGGTACCCGCGGAGCACCTCGGATGGTGGTCTCGGGACCGCCCTGGGAGCTGAGAATCCTCTCAGACAGCGGCGAGTTGACTGTCCCGCGACAGCCTCCGACCCGAGAGGACGCGATGCCCGCCACCACGGAGGACGCCGAGCCGACCGTCCTCGACGACGCGTTCATGCAAGATCCCTACCTGCGCTACGCGCGGCTGCGCGCCGACGCCCCCGCGCAGCGGGTGATCAGCCGGTCGGGCATCCCGGTGTGGGTCGTGACCCGCTACGCCGAAGCACGGCAGGCGCTCTCCGACCCGAGGCTGCAGAAGAACGTCGAAGGCACCAAGAAGGCCATCGACAACCAGCTGGGGGAGGGCGCGCACCGCGCCGAGTTCATCGACGACCTCAACGCGCACCTGCTCAACACGGATCCGCCGGACCACTCCCGGCTGCGCAAGCTCGTGCTCAAGGGCTTCACCCCGCGCCGCGTCGAAGACCTCCGGCCGCGCGTCGAGCAGCTCACCGGCGAACTCCTCGACGAGCTGGCCGACCGCGGCGAGATCGACCTGCTGCACGAGTTCGCGTTCCCGCTGCCCATCACCGTGATCTCCGAGATGCTCGGCGTGGAGCAGGAACGGCACGAGGACTTCAAGCGGTGGACCACGGCGCTGGTCAACGGCGCCGACGCCGAGACGATCAACTCGGCCGGGGCCGCCATCGGCGAGTACATCACCCGGCTCGTCGCCCGCAAGCGCGAAGAACCGGGGGACGACCTGGTCAGCGCGCTCATCGCGGCCGCCGACGGCGCGGACCGGCTCAGCGAACCCGAACTGATCTCCATGGCGTTCCTGCTGCTCGCCGCCGGGCACGAGACGACGGTGAACCTCATCGGCAACTGCGTCCACGACCTGCTCGGCAACCCGGAGCGGCTGGCCGAGGTGCGCGCCGACCCGGACCTCGTCGACGACGCCGTCGAGGAGACGCTGCGGCACGAGAGCCCGGTGAACCTGGCGACCATGCGGCACACCGCCGAACCGGTCCGGCTCGGCGACGTGGACATCCCGGCGGGGGAGCTGGTGCTCGTGTCGCTGGGTTCGGCGAACCGGGACGAGCGGCGCTTCGACCGGCCCGACGAGTTCGACCTGAGCCGCCCCAGCACCGGGCACCTCGGCTTCGGGCACGGCATCCACTTCTGCCTCGGCGCCTCGCTCGCCCGGCTCGAAGCGCGGATCGCGGTGCGCGGACTGCTGGAGCGCTTCCCGGAGCTGAGCCTCGCCGTGGACCCGGCGGAACTGCGGTGGCGGCCCAGCACCCTCGTGCACGGGCTGGAAGAACTGCCGATCAGGTTGTCCTGAAACGCACCGCGCCCCCGGGCGATCCCGGGGGCGCGGTGGTCGTGCGGGTCAGCGCGCGTCGCGCAGCGCGATCACCGTGTACGGGCCGACCTCGCGGCGCTCGAACCGCGGGTCGTCGAACGCGGCCGGGTCGAAGAACACGTCGTAGTCCCGCACGTTCGGCAGCTGCGGGAACGCGTCGCCCTTGAGGTTCAGCGCCAGCTTCCGGCCGTTCTCGTCCGACGGGTCCGCGGCGCGTTCCTGGTCCGCTTCCGAGGCGACCGGGCTGTCCTGGTTGCGCAGGACGAACACGTTCGGCGTGGTGAACGGGCTGCGCTGCAGCATGTCCAGCAGTTCCTGGCCGCTGCGGGCCTTCGTCCAGCGCTCGATCTCCGCGGTCCGCCCGTCGTAGTCCGCCAGCGGGTTCGCGTAGTGCGGCGTCTCCTGCTGGAAGCTCCAGTACGGCTGGAACGACAGCAGCTTGTAGTCGGTGGTCAGCAGCAGGTTCCGCTGCGGCGGGCGGCCGGTCAGCTGCGACACCGCCCGGTACACGTCGTCGGCCCACGAACCGGTCTGCTCCGGGTCGCGGGCGCCCTTCGCGTTGTCGCCCGTCGGGTAGTAGTCCTCGTAGGCCTGCGTCGCGGACGGTGCCAGCGCGCTGCCGATCGCGCCCTGCGTCAACGTGATCGCGCCGAGCAGCCCCAGCGCGCAGGACAGCACCGTGATCCGCGCGGCGTAGGCGGCGTCCACCCGTTCCCGCAGCCAGCCGATGAACTCCAGCACCGCGAACACCCCGGCGACCGCCAGCACCACGCCCAGGATCACGTTCAGCCGGAACGCGAGCAGCGTCGTCTTCGCGACCAGCGCCAGCGTCGAGAGGCCGAACCAGGTGTAGATCGCGACCACCACGGTCAGCATCGCCGCCGCGACCTCGCTGCGCCGCGCGCGCAGCACCAGCCAGGCGAACCCGGCCAGGCACAGCGCGCCGACCGGGCTCGCGTCCGTCATCGGCACCGGCAGGAACGAACCGTCCTCCGGCAGGTAGTGCAGCGCCGCGCTGCGCGGGTTGTCGGTGAACACGTGCGTGGCCAGCACGTACGGCAGCCACACCAGCAGCGAGATCAGCCCGCTGACCACGCCGATCGGCAGCAGCCGGAAGAACATGCGCTGGACCGTCGGCCACACCCGCTCGCCGCGGCGGACCCGGAACACGCCGACCACCACGGCCATCGCCACGATCAGCAGCACCGCGAAGCCGAAGTGCAGCGTGTAGGTGATCGCCGCGAAACCGACGTACCCGCCGACGCACACCAGCGTCCAGCGCGGGGCGCGCTCCTCGCGGCGCAGCGCGTGCCAGGCCAGCACGGCGATCGGCGCCAGCCACGCCGCCGACGGCCACGCGTAGGGCTCCTCGATGCCGTGCAGCATCCCCGCCAGCGAGGTCGCGATGGCCGCCAGCAGCGCCAGCCGCCTGCGCACCACGACGCTCCACAACGTGAACGCGACGACGCTCGTCACCGCCACCCAGATCAAGGCGTACGGCTTGTAGGCGGCCCAGCCCTCCCAGCCGAGCAGGTTCGCGAACCTGCCCCCCAGCCAGAACCAGCCGCCCGGGTAGTACGGCGCGACACCCGCGTAGTTCATGTCGGACAGGCCCCACGTGGAGGCCGCCCGCGTCATGTACTGCAGGCGGAACGCGTTGTCCGTCGAGGAACCGCCGAAGTAGTACCGCGTCGCCTGCAGCGGGATCGCCAGCGCCAGCGTGGTGAACGTGGACAGCGCGGCCCACGTCCCCGCCAGCCGCACCGGCCGCGGCAACCGCGTGGGGCCGACCGCCAGCAGCACGAACGTGATCAACAACACCAGCGCGGCGCCGAGCGAGGCCAGCGCCTCCGGCGCGAAGCTCGGTTCGCTGATGCCCAGCCGCGCCACCGCGAACTGCAGGACGAGGCTCACCGCGGCGGCGACGACCGATCCCGCGACCAGCTCGGAAACGGTGCTGCGCAGCGGAAGTCGCACGGCGGAATTCCGGCGCGGCGCATCGATCGATCGGGGCCCGGTGAGCACCGGACTCGGCAAGGTTCCCGCCACGTAAGTTCGATCCTTCGGAAGTGGGGGACAGGACGCCCGCGCAGAATAGAGGATGGCCACCCGGCGCCCGCGCCGCGCCTGGGCGGGTGCCGACGATCACCCGCTAGGGTGCTGGAGGCATCGACTTCGTGCTCCTGCCGCGAGGAGCGGGTGGCGGAACCCCGGCGTCCCCCCGCTGCGGAACCGCTCGGTGCACGGGACGAGCCGTCCCCGCGAGGAGCCGCCGCCGGTGGCGTGCGCGGCGGCCCCGCCGCCGACGGAACCGACGAACAACCCACCGCGCAGGCCCCAAGGCGGGCCAGTGCCTGCCACACCACCGAGGAGGGTCGGCTGTTGCCACCAGGAGCGGTCGAGACCAGCGGAACACCCGAACCCGCAGGTGCGGTGCGCGTGCCAGGACCGGAGGAGCGGACCGGGCGGCCGGCGGTGCGCGCCGACCTGCTGCCCGCGCTGAGCGCGCTGTCCCTGGTGGCGCTGCTCGGGATGCCGCTGGGGTGGGTGTGGTCCCGGATCGCGCCGCCGCAGGCGAGCCTGCTCGGCCGCACCGGGACGCCGGTGCCCGCGCAGATCGTGGAGAGCTACCACGACTTCGACGCGCTGGCGCTGTTCCTGCTGCTGTCGTTCGCGACCGGCATCGTCACCGCCGCCGTGCTGTGGACGTTGCGCAGGCGGCGCGGGCCGGTGCTGCTGGTCGCCGCCGCGCTCGGCTCGCTGGTCTCGGCGTGGCTGGCGATGCGGATGGGGGCGACGTTCGCGTCCGAGCTGTACCCGTGGCCGGCGGACCTGGGCTTCGGCTCCGCGCTCACCGTCCCGCCCGCGGTCGGCACGCCGTGGGCCGTGCTGGTGCAGCCGTTGGGGTTGGCGCTCGGCTACGGCCTGGCCGCTTCCTGGAACGGCTTCGACGACCTGGGCCGCCGCAGCTGATCGGCTCGGTCGCCCGGCGGCTCCGCTCAGCCCGCGGGCCGGTTGGGGGTCGTTCGGCCCGCGGGGCGCACCGAGGCCGTGATGCCGTCGAGGACGTCGGGGGTCACGGCGCCGGGCACCTCCTGGTCGGCACCGACGACGTGCACCACCGAGCTCTCCCCGTTCCCGTTGGTGGCGAGCACGTTGACCACCGCGCTCGGCGCGCCGCACGCCGCGGGCGCGGGGAACGCGGTGGCGACCACCTTGGTCCCCGGCAGACCACCGGGAAGCACCACCGGCTGCGGCGGCCCGAGCTCGATCCGGGCGTCGGCGCCGTAGGCGAGTTCGGCGAACCGGCGGGCCGTGTCGGTGGCGACCGTCGCGTCGTCCGGGCCGCGCCGTGCGGTGGCGCCCGCGAGCGCGCGGAAGCTGCCGCCGCGGTCCGGGCAGTAGCCGCGCTGGTAGATCGCGACCCCGGTCATGGTCACCGGGTCGTCCTGCTCCCCGAAGCCGATCACGTTGTCCGGGGTCTCCAGCCGCCATTCCGGCGGGACGTCGTAGGCGGCCTGCCGCTTCGGCACCGCCACCGCCTGCCAGCCCGGTACCAGCGGCGCGGGCGCGGGCGCGGTGGGCGGCGACGAGCCGGGGGAGGTCTCGGCGGAGGTCTGCGGCGCCGCGAGCGACTCCGAGGTGGGGGCGGGTGACGTCCCGGCCTGCGCGTCGTCGTCCCCGCCCGAGCCGCCGAAGAGGACCGCGGTGATCACCACGACCAGCACGACGGCCACCGCGGCGGACAGCGCGACCAGCGGGCCGCGGTTGCGCTTCGGCGGCGGGGGAGGAGGCGGTGGTGGCGCGGCGGCCGGTTGCGGCGGGCGGTCGAAGGTGCCGAAGCCCTGGTAGCGCATGCCGCCCTGGTACGGCGGTCCGCCGACGTGCTGCCCGGGCTGCGCGCCCCAGTTCTCGCGCCTGCCCCAGGCGTCCCCGTTCTCCGGGGAACCCCAGGTTCCCGGCCCGCCAGGTGATGACATGGGCGAGATCCTAGCGAGTGATCGCGGCGCGCCGGACGGCGTTGCGCGCAGCGGTCAGTTCACGCTGGTCTGCTCGGCGAACTCCGCGAACGGTGCCGGGACGGCCCGCAGTTCCCGCAGGAACTGCGCCTCCCGCGCCAGCAGCCGCCGCACGAGCCGCAGCCGGGCCAGCGGATCGGTCTCGGCGAGCAGCGCCTGGCGGTCCTCGGTGCTGAGCACGCAGTCCTCCGCCAGCGCGTAGGAGAGCTCGCCGGGTTCGAGGTCGGCCGCCGCGGGTTCGTAGTGGTCGCCGCGGAGGCCGGTGCCGTGGTAGCGCTCGTGGGCTTCGCGGGCGGCTTCGTCGAGCCTGCTGACGAGCCGCGGGTCCTCGTCGGGTTCGTCGTCGGGGAGCCATTCCACGCGGGCCATCAGGTACGGCGCGGCCTCCCGGTCGATCTGCAGCAGCCGGAACCGGGCCCCGCCCTCCGCGGTGATGTCGTAGCGGCCCTGCGGCAGCTGCTGCACCTGCTGCAGCCGCGCCGAGCACCCCACGTCGTACATCGAGTCGACGTTGTCGTCGCCGACCTCCCAGCCCTGGCGGATGCCGACGACGCCGAAGCGGCGGTCCGGGACGACCTCGTCGACCAGGTCGAGGACCAGCTGCCGGTAGCGCGCTTCGAAGACGTGCAGCGGCAGGTCGGCGCCGGGGAGCAGCACGGTGCTCAGCGGGAACAGCGGGAGCGTGTCGGTCACGACCGCCAACCTACGTCCCGGCCCCGCCGATCGGCCACCACGGCGCACCGGTGAGCTCGGTCGGCGGGGCCGCCGGTCAGGTCCGCTCGGCCGGCGGGCGCAGCACCGCGAACGGATCGGTGATCTCCAGGTCGGGTTGGGTGAAGCGGAACAGCGCGGGCGGCCGGCCCCCGGCGGGTCCGGCGGGCAGGGTGCGGCCGGTGGGTCGCAGCGCGCCGCGGCGGGTGAGGACCCGCTGCAGGTTGGTGGCCGCGACCTCGTAGCCGAGCGCTGCGGAGTAGATGCGGCGCAGTTCGGAGATGGTGAACTCGGCGGGCGCCAGCGCGAACCCGATGTTGGTGTAGGACAGCTTGGCGCGCAGCCGGTCCCGCGCGGCGCGGGTGATGCGCTCGTGGTCGAAGGCGGTGTCGGGGAGGCCGTCGAGCGGGTGCCAGGCGGTGTCGTCGGGGACCTCCGGGTCGACGTCGGCGGGGACCAGCCCGAGGAAGGCGGTCGCGACCGTCCGCCGCCCGGGGACGCGCGCCGGCTCGCTGAACACGGAGAGCTGCTCGACGTGGCTCAGCTTGTGCACGTCGACCTTCTCGGCGAGCTGGCGGCGGATGGAGGTCTCCACGTCCTCGTCGTCGCGGAGCCTGCCGCCGGGCAGCGACCAGCGGTTCCGGTGCGGTTCCCGGGCGCGCTGCCACAACAGCACGTGGAGCAGGCCGTCCTGCGCGCGCAGCACTCCGGCGAGCACTTCGTGAGCGGTATCTCTCCCGTCCGCATGACCTGCGGTGTTACGATGAGGCACGTTTTCGACCCTAAGGCGAAAACTGCTGGGGAGCAAACGGGGGCGCGCGCGACGCGGCGCGCATCGCCGGTGAGGAGGAGAAATGGTGGTCGCCGAACAGCTCGCGCCGTACGCGGGCGTCGAACCGGACCAGGCGTGGGCGCAGGAGGTCCGCATGCTCGCCGACGAACGCGGCGCCGTCCTGCTCGCGCACAACTACCAGCTGCCCGCGATCCAGGACATCGCCGACCACACCGGGGATTCCCTGGCGCTGAGCCGCATCGCGGCCTCCAGCGACGCCTCGACGATCGTGTTCTGCGGCGTGCACTTCATGGCCGAGACCGCGAAGATCCTCAGCCCCGGGAAGAAGGTCCTCATCCCGGACGAGCGGGCCGGCTGCTCGCTCGCCGACTCGATCACCGCCGAGCAGCTCCGCGCCTGGAAGGCCGAGCACCCCGGCGCCGTCGTGGTCTCCTACGTCAACACCACCGCCGAGGTGAAGGCGGAGACCGACATCTGCTGCACCTCCTCGAACGCGGTGGACGTGGTGCGTTCCATCCCCGCGGACACCGAGGTGCTGTTCTGCCCCGACCAGTTCCTCGGCGCGCACGTCCGCCGCGAGACCGGGCGGGAGAACGTGCACGTGTGGGCGGGGGAGTGCCACGTGCACGCGGGCATCAACGGCGCCGAGCTCGCCGACCGCGCCGCGGCGAACCCGGACGCCGACCTGTTCATCCACCCGGAGTGCGGCTGCGCGACCTCCGCGCTGTACCTCGCGGGGGAGGGCACGTTGCCGCCGGAGCGGGTCAAGATCCTCTCCACCGGCGGGATGCTGGACGCCGCGCGCGGCACCGGTGCCGAGTCGGTGCTCGTGGCCACCGAGGTCGGGATGCTGCACCAGCTGCGCCGCGCCGCGCCCGAGATCGACTTCCGGGCGGTGAACGACCGCGCCTCCTGCCGCTACATGAAGATGATCACTCCGGCCGCGCTGCTGCGCTGCCTGCGCGAGGAGGCCGACGAGGTGCACGTGCCCGCCGACGTCGCCGAACGGGCCCGCGCCTCGGTGCAGCGGATGATCGGCATCGGCAAGCCCGGAGGCGGCGAATGACCTGGGAGGCCCGCGCCGACCTCGTCGTCGTCGGTACCGGGGTCGCCGGGCTCACCGCCGCGCTGCGCGCCCGCGAGCTCGGCCTGCGCACCCTCGTGATCACCAAGGACGCCGCGGCGGCGGGCGGTACCGGCTGGGCGCAGGGCGGCGTCGCGGTCGTGCGCCCCGACGAGCACGACGAGGGCGACAGCGTGCAGCGCCACGTCACCGACACGCTCACCGCGGGCGCCGGGCTCTGCGACGAGCGGGCGGTGCGGGAGATCCTCGCCGACGGGGCGGCCGCCGTGGCGCGGCTGCGCGCGGCGGGCGCGCGGTTCGACGGCACCGGCGGCGCGCTGGCCCGCACCCGCGAGGGCGGGCACACCGCGTTCCGCGTGATCCACGCGGGCGGGGACGCCACCGGCGCCGAGGTGCAGCGGGCGCTGTCCGAGGCGGTCGGCACCGGCGGGATCCCCGTGCTGGAGCGGCATTGCGCGGCGGAACCGGTGCGCGGCGACGGCGGCAACCTCGCCGGGCTCCTCGCGCTCGACCCGCACGGCAACCCCGGAGTGGTGCGCGCCCCCGCCGTGCTGCTCGCCACCGGCGGGCTCGGCAGGCTCTACGCCGCGACCACGAACCCCGAGGTGGCCACCGCCGACGGGATCGCGTTCGCGCTGCGGGCCGGGGCCACCGCGGCCGACCTCGAATTCGTCCAGTTCCACCCGACGGCGCTGCACGTGCCCGGCGCTCGCGGCCGCCGCCCGCTGGTCACCGAGGCGGTGCGCGGCGAGGGCGCGGTGCTGCTGGACGCCCGCGGCGACCGGATCATGGCCGGGGTGCACCCGCTGGCCGACCTGGCGCCGCGGGACGTGGTCGCCGCGGAGATCGACCGGCGCATCGCCGAGACCGGTGCCGAGTGCGCCTACCTGGACGCCACCGGCATCCCGGAGTTCGCCGCCCGGTTCCCCACCGTCTTCGGGTCCTGTCGCGCCGTCGGGGTCGACCCGCGGCGCGAACCGATCCCGGTGACCAGCGCCGCGCACTACTCCTGCGGCGGCGTGGTGACCGATGTGGACGGTCGGACCGGGGTGGCCGGGCTCTACGCGGCGGGCGAGGTGGCGCGCACCGGCCTGCACGGGGCGAACCGGCTCGCGTCGAACAGCCTGCTCGAAGGCCTGGTCGTGGGGGGCCGGGCCGCCGCGGCGGTGGCCCGCGACCTGCGCGGCGGGCTGCTCGCGGCCCGCAGGCCGGTGCTGCCGCCGGTCCCGGCCGCCGCCGTCGTGGACCGCGAGCTGCTGCAGCGCACCATGACCGCGCACGCGGGGATCGGCCGCACCGGGGACGGTCTCGCGGCGGCCCGCGCGACGCTGGACAAGGCGGGCATCGTCCGTCCACTACGGACTCGCGAGGCGGTGGAGGACGCCGCTCTGGCGCTCACCGCGCAGGCGCTGCTCGCCGCCGCCGAGGCCCGCACCGAATCCCGCGGCAGCCATCGCAGGCGTGATCATCCGGCGCGCGACGACGTACGCTGGCGGCGCAGCGTCGCGCTGCGCCTGGACGTGTCCGGCTGGCTGTTCCGCACCGACCGAGAACCCCCGAGGAGCGTGGCATGACCCTGTCCGAGGTGACCACCGGCCACCTGCGCGCCGCCGGACTCGACCCGCAGGAGGTCCGGACCCTGGTGCGGGCCGCGCTCGCCGAAGACCTGCGCTACGGGCTCGACGTCACCACCGAGGCCACCGTGCTCGTCGACGCCATCGCCGAAGCCGCCTTCCGGGCGCGCCCCGCCGGGGTCGTCGCGGGCATCCCCGTGGCCCGCGCGGTGCTCGACGAGGTGCTCGGCGCGGACGGCTACAAGGTGCTGCACAGCCGCGGCGACGGCGACATGATCATGCCGGGGGAGAGCGCGCTGAGCGTGCACGCGCCGGTGCGCGGGCTGCTCACCGCCGAGCGCACCGCGCTGAACCTGCTCTGCCACCTCTCCGGCATCGCCACCGCCACCGCCGAGTGGGTCCGCGCCGTGGAGGGCACCGGCTGCCGCATCCGGGACAGCCGCAAGACCCTGCCCGGGCTGCGGGTGCTGCAGAAGTACGCGGTGCGCTGCGGCGGCGGGGTGAACCACCGGATGGGCCTCGGCGACGCCATGCTGATCAAGGACAACCACGTGGTGGCCGCCGGATCGGTGGTGGAGGCGCTGCGGGCCTGCCGCGACCATGCGCCGGAACTGCCCCTCGAAGTCGAGGTGTCCACGCTGGAGGAGCTGGACGAGGTGCTGGAGGAGGGCGCCGAACTCGTCCTGCTCGACAACTTCACGCCGCAGGACTGCGCCGACGCGGTGCGCCGCACCGAGGAGATCTCGCCCGGCACCGAACTGGAGGCCTCCGGCGGGCTCACCCTCGACGTGGCCCGCACCTACGCCGAGACCGGGGTGCACTTCCTCGCCGTCGGCGCGCTCACCCACTCCTCGCCCGCGCTGGACATCGGCCTGGACATGTGACCGGCCGGGCCGCCCCGGCGCGCCGATCAGCACCGCCGGGCGGCCCCGGGACCTGATCGAAACCGCCGGGCCGCCCCACGGCCGATCAGCACCACCGGGCCGCCCCGTGGCCGATCAACACCGCCGGTGCGCCCTGCAACCGATCAGCACCGCCGGTGCGGCCCGGGCCGGTCAGAACCGCCGGTTCGCCAGCACCGGGATGCTGGCCCGCGCCTGCTCGACCGCGGCCGGGTCCAATTCGGCGACCAGCACGTCCGGTGCGTCGCCGAGCTGCGCGTGCACCGTCCCGACCGGCGTGGCCACGGTGCTGAACCCGATGCCGGTCGGCGCCTTGCCGCTGGCCTCGATCCCCGCGGTGCGCGGATCGCCCTGGCCGCACGCCACCACCCAAGAGGTGCTGTCCAGCGCGCGGGCCCGCACCAGCAGCTCCCACTGCTCGCGCTTGCCCTCGCCGGCGCCCCAGGAGGCCGCGGTGACGATCACCGAGGCACCCCGGTCGGCCAGCGCCGCGTACAGCCCGGGGAAGCGCACGTCGTAGCAGGTCGTCACGCCCACACCGGTGCCGCCGATGTCGACCACCAGCGGCTCCGCGCCGGGCGCGACCGTGCGCGACTCGGCGAAGCCGAACGCGTCGTAGAGGTGGATCTTGTCGTAGTGCGCGTCCACGCCCGGCCCGGTGACCAGCAACGTGTTCGCCACCCGCCCGTCGTCGGCCGGGGTGAACATGCCCGCGACCACGACGAGGCCGGCGTCCGCGGCCAGCCGGCGCACCTCGGTGGCCCACGGGCCGTCCAACGGCTCCGCGATCGGCCCCAGCGGGATGCCGAAGCAGGCCATGGTGGCCTCCGGGAAGACCGCGAGCTCCGCGCCCGCCTCCGCCGCCCGGCGGACGCCGTCGGCGACCAGCTCCAGGTTCGCCGCCGGATCAGGGGTGGACACGATCTGGCACAGCGCGACGCGCATGGGTTCCGCCTCTCTTCGCCTCTGCCTGGTTGTATACCAAGGATATGCAAGACTGGGACGGCATCGTCCCGCCGCGCAAGGAGCCGCCGTGACCTCGGGCCGCCAGCTCGCCTACGACCACCTCAAGGACACCGTGCTCAGCGACCCCGCGATGCAGGGCAGCTTCGTCAACGAGCAGTCCCTCGCCGACGCCATCGGCGTCTCCCGCACCCCGATCCGGGAGGCCCTGCTGCTGCTCGCCGCCGAGGAGCTCGTGCAGCTGGTCCCCAAGCGCGGCGCCTACATCGCGCCCGTCGCCGGGCGGGAGATCCGCGAGCTGTTCGAACTGCGCGGGATGATGGAGCGCTACGCCGCGCAGCGCACCCTCGAACTCGGCACCGCCCCGGTCCAGGAGATGAGCGGCGAACTCGATCGGCAGCGCGAGCTGCGCGCCGCCGAGGACGCCAGGGCCTTCATCGACCTCGACCACCGCTTCCACGCCGCGCTGGTGCGGGCCGTCGGCAACGACATGCTCACCAAGAACTACGACGGGCTGCGCGCCCGCCAGGTCCGCGCGGGCATCGTGGCGCTGTTCTCCGCGCGGAACCGGCGCGAGGCCGTCGTCGACGAGCACGACACGATCCTCGCCGCGCTCGCCGACGGCGACACCGCGGCCGCGCACGCCGCGATCACCGCGCACCTGGACGCTACGCAGCACGTGCTGCTCGCGGGCTGATCGCCAACCCGAGCAAGGTCACCGCGCAGGTCGCGAACAGGTAGCAGGCGGGCGCGACCCAGCTGTCGAAGTACGCGAACAACGAGGTGAACAGCAGCGGCGCCAGCGCACCGCCGATCACCCCGGCCAGCGTGTACGCCAGCGAGCAGCCGGTGTAGCGCAGCCGGGTGCTGAACTGCTCCGACACGAACGCCGCCTGCGGCCCGTACATCAGCGAGTGCCACAGCAGGCCGACGACCACGCCCAGCACCAGCAGCGGCGCCGAACCGCCGCCGATCAGCGGGAAGAAGGCGAACGGCCACACCGCGCCGCCGATCGCGCCGATCGCGTACACCCGCCGCCTGCCCCAGTGGTCCGACAGCCACCCCGCGGCCGGGATCAACGCCAGCTGGCAGGTCGACCCGAGCATCACGCCGGTGACCGCCCAGCTCTGCGGGAGCCCGAGCTCCTTCGTCACGTAGGTCAGCACGAACACGGTGAACAGCGCGTAGAGCACGTCCGGGCCGACCCGGGACAGGATCGCGGAGATCAGCGCCCGCGGTTCCTCGGTGAACACCTCGCGCAGCGGCGCCGAGGCCTGGTCGCCGGAGCGCTGCAGCTCGCGGAACACCGGCGTCTCCTCCAGCTTCACCCGGATCCACAGGCCGAAGACCACCAGCACCGCGGAGAGCAGGAACGCGACCCGCCAGCCCCAGGACAGGAACTGCTCCGAGGTGAGGGTGGCGGCCAGCACCGCCAGCACCCCGTTGGCCAGCAGGTTGCCCGCGGGCGGTCCGACCTGGGCGGCGGAGGCCCAGAAGCCGCGCCGCTTGTCGTCGCCGAACTCGCTGGACAGCAGCACGGCGCCGCCCCACTCGCCGCCGATGCCGACGCCCTGGGCGAAGCGCAGCACCACCAGCAGCACGGCACCCCACGCACCGACCTGGCCGTGCGTGGGCAGCAGCCCGATGAGCACGGTCGCGATGCCGGTGAGCAGCAGCGTCGTGACCAGCACCTGCTTGCGGCCGAGGACGTCGCCGAGCCTGCCGAACACGAACCCGCCCAGCGGCCGGGACAGGTACCCGACGGCGTAGGTGGAGAACGCCAGCAGCGTGCCGGACAGCGGGTCGTGGCTGGGGAAGAACAGGTCGCCGAACACCAGCGCGGAGGCCACCGAGTAGGCGGCGAAGTCGTACCACTCCAGGGAGGTCCCGGACAGCGCGGCGATGAACGCCTTGACCAGGTCCTTGCGCGGTGGGCGGGCGGGTGCGTCGGGGAGCGCTTGACTCATCGGCGGTCCTTGTCGAGGCGGTTCGTCACATCGGTCGTGTCGTCCGGCGAATCGGTGATACGAACTGTATACAAGAAGTATGCTGATCGGGAGGGTCTGATGTTTCCGCTTCGTTTCGATGTGGCAGGCACGTCCGTCGAGGTGCCGGTGCGCACCCTGCTCAACGCCGGGTACGCCGGGCGCAGCCAGGACGACGTGGCCGCGCACGTCGCCGAACTCGCCGAGCTCGGCGTGCCCGCGCCCACCCGCACGCCCTGCCTCTACCCGGTCGCGCCCTACCTCGCCATGCAGACCGGCGAGGTGCCCGCGCAGCACGGCCGCACCTCCGGCGAGGCGGAGTGGGCGCTGGTCATCGCCGGGCCCCGAGAGGAGGACGTGCTGCTCACCGTCGCCTGCGACCACACCGACCGGGCGCTCGAAGTGCACGGCGTGGCCTGGAGCAAGCAGGCGGGGCCGGACGTGCTCGGGTCCCGGGCCTGGCGGCTCGTGGACGTCGCCGACCGGATCGACTCGCTGACCCTCAGCGCGCACGTCGGCGGGCGGCGCCTCCAGCACGGCTCGCTCGGCGAGCTGCTCACGCCCGCGTACTGGCTGGACGAGCTGCGCGGGCTCGGCCTGGCCGAGGAGGGCACGGTGCTGCTGTCCGGCACCATCCCGATGGACGCCGAAGTGGACCAGTTCGCGGGCCCGTGGCGCGTCGAACTGGCGGACCCGGCGACCGGCGACGTGCTGACCTGCGAGTACACCGTCCGGCAGCTGCCGGAGCCGATCGCCTAGCGCGCCACTCCCGAGCGCGGTCGCACGATCGTGCCCGATCTCGCGGACCGGTCGGCCGGTGCCGGCCGCCCGGTCGCCGCGGGAGCCCCGCCGGGTGCGCGGGCTGCTTGCCCTGCGGGGGTGTCCGCCGTCATGCTCGGCGGCACCGCGGCGGCCCGGGGCCGGTGAAGCCCGAGGTGCCGCGAAGCCGGGCCGCCACCGGGCACGTGGTCGGAATGTGATCCGGCCGATGTGGCATCGTGACTCCCTGCAAGTTCACGACGCCCCGTCGTGAACGGTGCCAGGAGCAGCACACGAAGAGGGAGACAGACGTGAGCGACAGCGGCGAGGGCACCACTTTCATGCAGTGGCGCGAGCGGGCGCAGTCGGAGGTCCAGGAGGAGCGGCCGCAGCTGCGGGCCGTGCTGATCACGGCCGCGGTCGTGGTCCTGGTCGGCATCCTCGTGGGTGTCGTCGTGCTCCTGCTGTCCTGATCGTTCGTCCGGGCGTTTCGGGGGCGCCCGGATGGTCGGAGCCGGTGTGGGCGCGGTTCTCGGAACCCGCCCGCCGGTCTCGATGGGCCGGGAGGCCGCCTCCGATGCTCGGATGCCGTGAGAATTCTTGGCGGTCGTGGCTGATTCCCACTGGATACAGCCCGATCAAGTGATGACGAACCCGTGTTCGAATCGGAACACTGGGTGTCATGGAATCCACGATCTCGCCCTCGGCGATCGGCCACCGGTCCGCACCGCGCTCTTCCGCGCTGCCCGGGCTCCGCGCGTCCGGTTCCGCCTTCCGGTCCGCCGCGCTCAGATCCGCCGCGCTCGTGTCGGCCGCACTGCTGTCGGCCGCGTTCCGGGCCGCCGCCCTCCACACCGCGATGTCCCGGTACACGGCGTGCCGACGTGGCGCCGTGCGGCTCGTGCCGCCCGCCATACCGGACCGGATGAGCGGAAGCGGCGGTCTCCCGCCGCCCGGATCACGACCGTGCCGACGGTCGCACGCCTACCGCGGACCAGCCGCTGCCCACGGCGGCGCGGACCTCCGCGCCCACCGGGACGTCCGGTCGCCAGTCGACCACCGGCACCACTCCCGGCGGGACCAGCGCCCAACCGGCCATCAGCTCCCCGGCCTGCTCCGCGGGCCGCAGGCTCAGCGGGGTCGGGGTCCGGTCGTAGATGCGCAGCCCCTCCACCACCTGCGTCGAGGTCAAGCCCGCGCCGGAGGCGTGGCTGACCGCCAGCACGCTGCCCGGGGCGCAGGCGTCCCGGTAGGTCGCGAGCACTCCGGTCGGGCCGGATTCGTCCGGGATGAAGTGCAGCACCGACAGCGCCAGCACCGCCACCGGCTCGCGCAGGTCCAGCAGCCGCCGCACCCCGGCGGCGGCGAGCACGTCCGCCGGGTGTGCCAGGTCGGCCTGCGTGACGCTCACCCGCGGCTCCGCCTGCAACAGCCGACGCGCGTGCGCGACCGCCACCGGCTCGTGGTCCACGTAGGCGATCACCGCGTCCGGATCCCCCTGGTGCGCGACCTCGTGCACGTTGCCGACCGTCGGGATCCCCGAACCCAAGTCCAGGAACTGGCGGATGCCGCGCTCCACGCAGAACCGCACGACCCGGCGCAGGAAGGACCGGTTCTCGCGGACTCCGACGCGGGTCTCGGGGAGCAGTTCCAGCTGCTTGCGGGCTGCCCCGCGGTCGGCGGGGAAGTTCTGCGTCCCGCCGAGGAAGTAGTCGTACATGCGTGCCGCGTTCGGCCGATGCAGGTCGAGCTCGCCGTGGATGTCGGCCAGCTCCCCGACGCGTTCGTCCTCGTTGATCGCGAACTCCTTCCCGGCCGGGCCGATGCTCGCGCGCGTACCGCTCGGCCCTTCGAACGGGAAGAGCCCGGACGCCCCACGGGCATCCGGGCTCTCCAGCACCGTGCGAACCGCGGCTCAGGCGCCGGCTTCGCGGAGCACGATGTCCACGGCGCCGTCGTTGCGGGCGGTTTCTCGCTCGATCACGTCACCCGGCGGGTAGAACCCGTCGAGGCCACCGTCGGAGGGGTACATCTCCAGGGTGAACGCGAGGATCTTGTGCTTGCCCCACATCCAGTCGAGGCTGTCGCCGTCGGTGGTGTAGAGGTCGCTGGACTGCTGCGGGGTGTAGCCGTTGGTCTCCGCCATCTCGGTGCCGACCTTCTCGAACCGGTCGAACTCCTCCTGGGTCATCCCCTCGGTCACGTCGTCCTGGGTGTGCCCGAACGGCCACAGCACCAGCTCCGAGAAGGTGTGGAAGTCGATCGCCGACTTGATCTGCTGCTCACCGCCGATCACGCGGGAGTCGATGAAATCGGCCAGCGCCTTCGTCTCCGGCGCGGAGAACGCCTCGGTGCCGCGGTAGGTCTCGTCCTGCGGGTCGTCGCTGGCACCGCCGCAGCAGCCCCACAAGTAACCCCAGTTGCGGTTCAGGTCGGTACCGCTGTCCTGCCGGTTCTTCCGCCAGCCCTGGTACTCGCCGGACTCCACGTCGTAGGTGGAACCGTCCACGTTCACCGACGGGACGATCCACACCTCGCGGCTGTCCACGTTCTCCTTGACCGCGGGGTCGTCGGCGTAGCCGTCGGTGAGCCGGTTCGCGATCTGCAGGCACATCTCGGTGGTGAGGTGCTCGCGCGCGTGCTGGTTGCAGTCGAACAGGACCTCCGGCTCGTCCTCGTCCTCCGCGACGTTGCCGCTGATCTTGAGCAGCGGGATGTCCCGGCCCTCGAAGCTCTCGCCGAGGCTGGACTTGGCGGCGATGTCCGGGTGGTCCGCGACGATCGCGTCGAGCTCGGCGACCATCTCGTCGTAGTTGTGGTACGCCTCGTCGCCGGGCGGGAAGTCCCGCGGCGTCGCCTTCTGCCGCAGCTCGAAGCCCTGCGCGCGCAGCTGTTCCGCCTGCGCCGCGGTGGCCTCCACCGTCGCCACGCCGTCCTTCGCGCCGAGGACCTGGGCGCCGGAGGCGTTGATGTCGGTACGGGTCCGGCTGTCGGTGTTCGGTACCGAGTACACCCCGCTCGGCCCCCCCGCCCCCCCGGCGGGGGGCCCCCCCCGGGGGGGGGGGCGCCCCCCGGGGCGGGGGGGGCCCGGGCCGGGGGGGGGGGCGGCGCCCCCCGGGGGGGGGGGCGGGGGGGGGGGGGGGGGGGGGGGGGGGGGGGGGGGGGGGGGGGGGGGGGGGCCCCCCCCCCCCCCCCCCCCCCCCCCCCCCCCCCCCCCCCCCCCCCCGGGGCCCGAAGCGGGTGCGGCGACGCTCGCCTGGACGGGAAGGAGCAGGGCCAGGGATGCGGCGGCGGCCACCGCCGTTGCTCTGCGCCGTGCGCTGGACATCTGGCCTCCCGATCGATCACGGATGGTGATCACGCGAGCCTCCCCGAGTCACGCACGGTTGGCAACCCACTTACGTCGGAAGCGGCGGATCACCGTTTACCGTTCGTCCGCGGACGTGCGTCGGACGTCGCCGAACAGGGCGATTACCCTGGTGACCGAGCTAGTAGCCGACATCCGCCCGCACTGAGAGGACGCCCATGCTCACCCGTACCGACCTGCGCGGTCGTGTTCCGTCTACCGCCGAGCTGCGCGCCACGCTGCCGCGCGCCGACACGGACGTGGAGCACGTGCTGCACCAGGTTCGGCCGGTGGTCGAGGCGGTCCGCGAGCGCGGTGTCGACGCCGTGCTGGAGTACGCCGAGAAGTTCGACGGCGTGCGGCCCGAGCAGGTGCGGGTGCCCGCCGCCGAGCTGGCCGACGCGCTGGAGCGGCTCGACCCGGCGGTGCGCGACGCGCTGCAGGAGTCCATCGACCGCGCGCGCCGCGTGCACGGCGACCAGCGGCGCACCGACGTCACCACCCAGGTCGTGCCGGGCGGCACCGTCACCGAGCGCTGGGTGCCGGTCGCCCGCGTCGGGCTGTACGCGCCGGGCGGTCTCGCGGTGTACCCGTCGAGCGTCGTGATGAACGTGGTGCCCGCGCAGGCCGCCGGGGTGGAGTCGCTGGTGGTGTGCTCGCCGCCGCAGGCCGAGTTCGGCGGGCTGCCGCACCCCACCATCCTCGCCGCGGCCGCGCTGCTGGAGGTCGACGAGGTGTGGGCGGTCGGTGGTGCCCAGGCGGTGGCGCTGCTCGCCTACGGCGGGCGGGACACCGACGGGGCCGAGCTGCTGCCCGCGGACCTGGTGACCGGGCCCGGCAACGTCTACGTCACCGCCGCGAAGCGGCACCTGCGCAGCGTCATCGGCATCGACGCGGAAGCCGGGCCGACCGAGATCGCGGTGCTGGCCGACGGCACCGCCGACCCGGTGCACGTGGCCGCCGACCTGATCAGCCAGGCCGAGCACGACACGCTGGCGGCGAGCGTGCTGGTCACGACCTCGCCGGAGCTCGCCGACGCGGTGGACGCGGAACTGGACCGCCAGGTGCCGCTGACCAAGCACACCGAGCGGATCCGCACCGCGCTCACCGGTGAGCAGTCCGGCTGCGTGCTGGTCGGCACCCTCGACGAGGGCCTCACCGTCGTCGACGCCTACGCGGCCGAGCACCTGGAGATCCAGACCGCGGACGCCGAGGCGGTGGCCGCGCGGGTGCGGAACGCGGGCGCGATCTTCGTCGGGCCGCACGCTCCGGTGTCGCTCGGCGACTACTGCGCGGGTTCGAACCACGTGCTGCCCACCGGCGGCTGCGCGCGGCACTCCTCCGGGCTGAGCGTGCAGAGCTTCCTGCGCGGCATCCACGTCGTCTCCTACGACGAGCGGGCGCTGCGGGAGGTCGCCGGCAAGGTCGTCGCCCTGGCCGACGCCGAAGACCTGCCCGCGCACGGGCAGGCCGTCACGGCCCGCTTCCCGTCCGGACTCGACCGCTGATCCACACCGCGAAGAGAGAACCATGAGCGACGTGCTCGGCGCCGACGTGGCGCTGACCGACCTTCCGCTGCGCGATGACCTGCGCGGCCGCAGCCCGTACGGCGCCCCGCAGCTGGACGTGCCGGTGCGGCTGAACACCAACGAGAACCCGTACCCGCCGCCGCCCGAGCTGGTGGCCGACGTGGCCGAAGCGGTCCGGGAGGTGGCCGGGACGCTGCACCGCTACCCGGATCGGGACGCGGTGGCGCTGCGGGAGGACCTGGCCGCCTACCTCAGCGGTGCCACCGGCGTCGCGGTCTCGCACCGCAACGTGTGGGCCGCGAACGGCTCCAACGAGGTGCTGCAGCAGGTGCTGCAGGCGTTCGGCGGGCCGGGGCGCAGCGCGCTCGGCTTCGAACCGTCGTACTCGATGCACCCGATCCTGGCCGCGGGCACCCGCACCGACTGGTTGCCCGCACCGCGCCGCGCCGACTTCGGCCTGGACGCGGCGCGGGCCGCCGCGATCGTGGCCGAGCGGCGTCCGGACGTGGTGTTCGTGACCAGCCCGAACAACCCGACCGGCCAGGTGGTCCCGCAGCAGGACCTGCGCGCGGTGCTCGACGCGGCCCCGGGGATCGTGGTGGTCGACGAGGCCTACGTCGAGTTCTGCACCGAACCGAGCGCGATCGAGCTGATCGACGAGTACCCGGCGAAGATCATCGTCAGCCGGACCATGAGCAAGGCGTTCGCGTTCGCCGGCGGCAGGCTCGGCTACCTGGCGGCGGCGCCCACGATGATCGACGCGCTGCTGCTGGTGCGGCTGCCGTACCACCTCTCGGCGCCGACCCAGGCCGCTGCCCGCGCCGCGCTGCGGCACGCGAAGGCGACGCTCGGTTCGGTGCGGGCGCTGGCGGACGAGCGCGACCGCGTCGTCGCGCGGCTGCGCGAACTCGGGTTCGGCCCGGTGCGCAGCGACGCGAACTTCGTGCTGTTCGGCCGGTTCTCGGACGCGCACGCCGCGTGGCAGCGCTACCTGGACGCGGGCGTGCTGATCCGCGACGTCGGCATCGAAGGGCACCTGCGGGTCACCATCGGCACCCCCGAGGAGAACGACGCGTTCCTGGCCGCGAGCAAGGGCCTGGTGGACGCGGTGGACGAGGAGAACACGCGATGACGGCGACCGAGGCGGCGTTCGCGCCGGGCACCCGCACCGGCAAGGTGGAACGCACCACGAAGGAATCCTCCGTGCTGGTCGAGCTGGACCTCGACGGCACCGGGCAGGTCGACATCGACACCACGGTGCCGTTCTACGACCACATGCTCACCGCGCTCGGCACGCACGCCGCGTTCGACCTGACGGTGAAGGCGTCCGGTGACATCGACATCGACGCCCACCACACCGTCGAGGACACCGCGATCGTGCTCGGGCAGGCGTTGCGCCAGGCGCTCGGTGACAAGAAGGGCATCCGCCGCTTCGGCGACGCCTGGATCCCGATGGACGAGACGCTCGCGCACGCGGCGGTGGACGTCTCCGGCCGCTCGTACTGCGTGCTGACCGGGGAACCGGAGCAGTACAACAGCTTCACCATCGGCGGGAACTACCCGTTCGTGCTGAACCGGCACGTGTTCGAATCGCTGGCGTTCCACTCGCAGATCAACCTGCACGTGCGGGTGATCCACGGGCGGGATCCGCACCACATCGCCGAAGCCCAGTACAAGGCGATCGCCCGGGCGCTGCGCGCGGCGGTGGAACCCGATCCGCGGTTCGCCGGCGTCGTGCCCTCCACGAAGGGCGCGCTGTAGATGCAGGCCCTCGGCCCGATCGTGCTGCTGGCCGTCGCGGGCTTCCTCGTCGGCGGCGTCGCCGCGACCTGGAAGACCGCACGCCTGGCAGCGGTGGTGCTCGGCGTGCTGGCAGTGCTGGCGGCGGCGGGTGGGATCGCCTGGTTGCTGTGACAGGGACGTGAACAGCAACCAGGCGAAGAATTGTGGTCCCCTCGGCTTGCTCGGGGGTGGGGTGGCGGAACCTCAGCGGCGTTCTCGCTGCGGGATCGTTTTCACCGGTGGCTCCGCCACAGGAGAAAACGCTGTCCTCGCGAGAACGCCGCTGAGAACCCGCGGCGGTGCCGGTGTCTCAGGTGGTCGCTGCTCAGCGGCTTCGCCGCTGACAGGATGGGAGGCACCGGGCCGGGTTCGGCTGCTCAGGCGTGCAGTGGGTGGTTCTGGAAGAACTTCCAGATCAGCGGGGTTGCTTCGATGACGGTCGGGTCGTCGGAGTCCGGATTGGACGAACGGCTCGGCCAGTCGTGCCCCAGCTCGTCGATGCGGTAGTGCACCAGCGCGCCCCGGTCGGCGCAGCCCTCCCAGCGCTGCTGGGTGACCAGGTCCTGCGGGTGCTCGGTGACCGGGTCGGGCGAGCACTCGTCGCGCTCGGCCCACCCGTCGAGCCAGTCGGGGATGGCGGGCAGGCCCTTCTCCGGGTTCCCGTCGTAGGGGATCGTACCGTCGGCGGTGCCGTGGAAGGAGATCATCGGCACCGGCTCGGACGGCGAGCACTTCCCGCTCTGCGGGTAGTAGGCCCCGGCCACCGGGGCGAACGCGGCGATGCGATCGCCCAAGCGGCAGGCCAGCACGTTGGTGAAACCGCCGCCGTTCGACTTCCCGGCCGCGTACACCCGGTCGGTGTCGACGCAGAAGTCGTCCTCGACCCGGTCGAGCAGGTCCTCGGTGAACCGGACGTCGTCGGCGTCCGCCGAGTACGGGGCGCCCTGCCACGCGGTGCCGCCGTCGGTGCCGACGAGGCCCTGCGGGTAGACGGCGATCGTGTCCAGCTCGGAGAACCGGGACAGCCGCTCCTGGTACTCGGCCGTGCGGTTGTGGCCGTGGAAGGACAGCACCACCGGCGTGGCGCGGTCCGGGTCGTAGTTCTCCGGCACGTGCACCAGGAACTCCCGGGTGCGGCCGCCGGAGGTGAGTTCCCGGTGCTCGGTGGTCCCCGGTTCGACATCGGGGGTGGTGCCGCAGCCGCCGCGCGGCGCGGGCCGCTCCGGCGTGGCGAGGGCGGGTGCGCCGGTGGCGGCGACCGCGCCGAGGGCGATCAGCAGGCTCAGCACTGCTCTGTGCATCGTCGACTCCTGTCTCGGCGCGGCCCGCCGCTGCGCGGCCGCGCGGTCCTCACTTCGCGGCGACGGGTTCCTTCCCGGAATCGCCGCCGGCCGCGGAGGATTCTTCCTCGTCCAGGAAGCTCTGCTCGTTGAACGGGTCCTCCTTGGCGAACACCCGCTGCATCTGCTCGCGGTCGATCTCCTTGGTCCAGGAGCCGATGATGACCGTGGCGATCGCGTTGCCCGCGAAGTTGGTGAGTGCGCGGGCCTCCGACATGAACCGGTCGATGCCGACGATGAGGCCGACGCCGTCGACGAGTTCGGGGCGGTGCGACTGCAGGCCGCCCGCGAGGGTGGCGAGCCCGGCGCCGCTGACGCCCGCGGCGCCCTTCGACGCGATGATCATGAACACGAGCAGCGAGACCTGCTCGCCGAGCGCCAGCGGTTCACCCATCGCGGAGGCGATGAACAGCGAGGCCATCGTCAGGTAGATCGCGGTGCCGTCCAGGTTGAACGAGTACCCGGTGGGCACGGTGATGCCGACGACGGGCTTGCTGACGCCGAGGTGCTCCATCTTCGCGATCAGCCGCGGCAGCGCCGCCTCCGAGGAGGAGGTGGACAGGATGAGCAGGAACTCGCGGCCCAGGTAGCCGAGCAGCTTGAACACGCTGACCCGGGCGAACGCCCACAGCAGCGGCCCGAGCACGAGGAAGATGAACAGCACGCAGGTGATGTAGAAGCCGGCCATGATGACGCCGAGGCCCTTGAGCGCGTCGACCCCGGTGGCGCCGACGACGGCGGCGATGGCGCCGAACGCGCCGATCGGGGCCACCCACATCACCATCGCGAGGATCTTGAACACGAGCCGCTGGATGTGCTCGATGCCGTTCAGGATCGGCGTGCCCTTGTCGCCGAGGGCCTGCAGGGCGAACCCGGCGAGCAGCGCCACCAGCAGGGTCTGCAGCACTTCACCTTCGGTGAGGGCGGAGACCAGGGTGTTCGGGATGATCCCGATGAGGAACCCGGACAGGCCCTCGGCCTCGCCCGGGGCCTGGTCGCTGCCGCTGGCACGCAGCTCGTCGGTGAGCTGGAGACCTTCGCCGGGGTGCAGCACGTTGCCGACGAGCAGCCCGACGACGAGCGCGACGAACGACATCACGAGGAAGTAGCCCAGTGCCAGGCCGCCGACCTTGCCGACCTTCGCGGCCTGCCGCACACCGCCGACGCCCAGCACGATGGTGCAGAAGATGACCGGGGAGATCATCATCTTGATCAGGTTGACGAACCCGGTGCCCAGCGGTTTCAGTGCGGTGGCGAAGTCGGGGAACGCGAATCCCACGGCGATGCCCGCCAGGACCGCGACGATGACGAAGATGTACAGGAAGTGGGTGCGGTCCCGCTTCTTCGGCGGTGCACCGGCGGCCTCGGGTGCAGCGTCTTTGCTTGGCACGGGTCAACTCCTACGGGATGTACCGATCACGTGGGTCGGCGATCACTCATTCGGTCGTGTCTCAGGTCACGAGCATGTCGGGGGAGACTATCGGACTCACCGGTGGTGACCGTCACGGTTGTGTTCATTGAGTTCATGCGGGAGCAACAGCAACGTCATGTCGTACCTCCGGCGGATCGGCCGCGCCAGCCTCGCGGCCAGGTTGTTCGTGCTGCAAGTGATCGTGGTCGCGGTGGTGGTGCTCAGCGGGGTGGCGTTGGGCTACGTCGAGGCGGAGCGCCGCACCGAGGAGGCCGCCGCGGACGAGGTCGCCGCGGTGGCGAACACCCTGGCGGTGGACCCCGGAGTGCTGGCGGCCGTCACCGGTGGTGATCCGCCGCGCACCTTGCAGCCGTGGGCGGAGCGGGTGCGGACGGCGACCGGCGTCGGGTTCATCACGATCATGGATCCGTCGGGGATGCGCTACACGCACCCGAACCCGGAGCTGATCGGGAAGCGCTTCGTCGGCAACATCGGTGCGGCCCAGCACGGCAGGCCGCTCACCGAGACCTACGAGGGCACCCTCGGCCCGTCGGTGCGGGTGGTGGTCCCGGTGCTCGACGACTCGGGCCGGGTGCGCGCGCTGGTGTCGGTGGGCATCACGGTGCGGGTGCTCACCGCGGAGCTGAGCGGGCAGCTGCTGGTGCTGGCCGGGGTGGGTGCGGTGGCGCTGCTGTTCGGCGGGGTGGCCGGGTACCTGGTGTCGCGCCGGCTGCGCAGGCACACGCACGGGCTGACCCCGGCGGAGCTGAGCCGGATGTACGAGTACCACGACGCGATCCTGCACGCGGTCCGCGAGGGCCTGCTGCTGGTGGCGCCGTCCGGCGTGGTGACGCTGTGCAACGATGGCGCGGCGGTGCTGCTGGGGTCGGACCCGGCCGCGGCGGAGGGCGCGCGCTTCGCGGACCTCGGTTTCCCGGAGCCGCTGGTGGAGGCGCTCGCCGAGCGGGAGCCGGTGCGCGACGAGGTGCACGTGACCGAGGACCGGGTGCTGCTGGTGAACGTCTCCGCGGTGCGCAGCGGCGACCGCGACCTGGGCAGCGTGGTGACGTTGCGCGACCACACCGAGTTGCAGACGTTGACGGGGGAACTGGATTCGATGCGCGGGTTCTCCGAGTCGCTGCGCTCGCAGGCGCACGAGTCGGCGAACCGGCTGCACGCGGTGGTGTCGTTGATCGAACTGGGGCGGGTCGAGGAGGCGGTGGGGTTCGCGACCGCGGAGCTGGAACTGGCGCAGCAGCTGACGGATCGCGTGGTGGGCGCGGTGGGGGAGCCGGTGCTGGCGGCCGTGCTGCTCGGCAAGAGCGCGGAGGCGCGGGAGCGGGGTGTGGAAGTGGTGCTGTCGGAGGGCAGCGCGGTCGACGATCGCGCGTTGGACCGGGTGGGTTCGCGCGATCTGGTGACGATCTTGGGGAATCTGATCGACAACGCGGTGGAGGCGACGTTCGAGGTGCCCGCCCCGCGGGTCGAGGTGAGCATCCGCTCCGACGAGGAGGAGCTGTCCATCGTGGTGTCGGACAACGGGCCCGGGGTGGATCCGGCGGTGGCCGGGTCGGTGTTCGAGCGCGGCTGGTCGACGAAGCGCCCGGGTCGCGGGCTGGGCCTGGCGCTGGTGGGGCGCAGCGTGCGCCGCTACGGCGGGTCGGTGCGGGTCGGTACCGGTCCGGGCGGCAGGTTCGAGGTGCGGATCCCGTTGACCGAGGTGCGCTCGTGATCTCGGTGCTGGTGGTGGAGGACGACCCGGTCGCGGGCGAGGCGCACGAGCTGTACGTGTCCAGGGTGGACGGTTTCGAGGTGGCCGGCCGCGCCCGCACCGGGCAGGACGCGCTGCGGTTCCTGGAGCACACCCAGGTGGACCTGGTGCTGCTGGACCTGCGGTTGCCGGACATGGACGGGCTGGCGGTGGCGCGGGCGCTGCGCAACGCGGGCAGCAACGCCGACGTGATCGCGGTGACCTCGGCGCGGGACCTGCGCGTGGTGCGCGCTTCGGTGGCCAGCGGCGTCGTGCAGTACCTGCTGAAGCCGTTCACGTTCGCGGCGATGCGGGAGAAGCTGGAGCACTACGCCCGCTTCCGGCAGAGCCTCGGGCACGACCGGGAGGCCAGCGGGCAGAGCGAGATCGACCGCGCGTTCTCCACGCTGCGCGGGGTGGACCGCGCGTCGCTGCCGAAGGGCATGGGGGAGGAGACGCTGGCCGCGGTGGTCTCGGCGCTGCGGGCGCACCGGGAGGGTGCCGCCGCGGGTGCGGTGGGCGAGCTGGCCGGGGTGTCGCGGGTGACGGCCCGGCGCTACCTGGAGTACCTGGTGGACAACGGGATGGCGGGCCGCGAGCCGCGCTACGGCGGGGTGGGGCGCCCGGAGATGTTCTACCGCTGGGCCGAGGATTTTGGTTAGGACCGGTCGGCGGACGGTGTGAGCAGCGGCGAGCCGGGGCCCTGCGCGGCCATCTGGTCGTCGGCGTTGTTCAGGGTGCAGGTGCGCAGCGACAGGCAGCCGCAGCCGATGCAGCCGCTGAGCCGGTCGCGCAGCCGCTGCAGCCCGTCGATGCGCGCGTCGAGCTCGTCGCGCCAGGAGCGGGACAGCCGCGTCCAGTCGGCCTTGGTGGGCGCGTGGTCGGTGGGCAGCGTGGCGAGCGCGTCGGAGATCTGCTCCAGGCTGAGCCCGACGCGCTGGGCGGCGCGGATGAACGCGAGCCTGCGCAGCACGGGACGCCCGTAGCGGCGCTGGTTGCCGCTGGTGCGGGTGGAGGTGATCAGGCCGCGCTGCTCGTAGAAGCGCAGCGCGGTCTGGGCGACTCCGCTGCGGTGGGCGACCTCGCCGATGGTGAGCAGCGCGGGAAGTGCGGACATGCTCCCAAGGTAGCCGCGAAGTTCACCTTAGGTCGAACTCCTGCCGGTCCCGGCCGGCTCCGGGACGAGCGCGCCGTAGCTGAGCAGGCGTCCGGCGGCGCGCAGCGCGATCTCCAGCTCGAATCGCGCCTGCGGGTCGGTGAGCGCGTCGCCGAAGAGGTCTTCGAGCTGGTGCAGGCGGTAGCGCACGGTCTGCGGGTGCACTCGCAGCCGGTGCGCGACCTCGGGGGCGCCGCCGCGGGTCTGCAGCCACGCCAGGAGGGTGTCGGCGAGCCGGACCTGCTGCTTCGGCTTGAGCCCGCCGAGCGGGGCGAGCCGGGTGTGCACGACCTGCCGGGTCAGGTTCTCGTCGCTGAGCAGCAGCAGGTGCGAGAGGTGGTCCTCGCAGCGCAGCACGGGGCGTTCCGGCACGAGTCCGGCGTGCGAGAGCTCCAGGAGCTTGCGCGCCCAGCGCAGCGCGTGCGGTGCGCGGTGCAGTTCGACGCGGGGCCCGAGCGCGACCCGCCAGCCCGCGAGCTGCTGCTCCCACGGCGGTTCGTCGTCCGCGTCGTCGTCGGGGCACGGCACGAGCAGGTGCGGGTGGCCGCTTTCGAGGTCGAGGAGCGCTTCCCGGCGGCTGAGCGGGTTGCTGCGCTGCTCCTGCCCGTCGACGCGTTCGAGGGCGGCGACGACGAGGGTGCGCGGCAGCGTCCAGTGCGCGGCTTCGGCGGCTTCGGCGAGGATCCGGCGCGGTGGTTGCGGATCGGTGAGCAGCAGTTCCAGCAGCCGCCGCCGGCGCCGGGCGCGGGTGCCGGCGGCGCGGGCCTGCGCTTCGGCGAAGCCTTCGACGGACCGGGCGGCCAGCTCGTCGATGTGCGCGTAGATCGCTTCGCCGAGCAGCAGCATGGTGCGGGGCGCGACGCGGGCGCGTTCGCCGATGCGGGCGGTGCGCCGCCAGGCGAGGCGGGCGCCGAGCCGGTAGGCGGCCTGCAGGCTGTCGAGGCTGCGGCCTTCGTGCATCTCGGCCTTGCCGAGCGCCCGGTGCACCTCGGCGCAGCGTTCCTGCGGTGCGGTGGGGTCGGCGATCTGGTCGACGAACTGGCTGAGGGCCTCTTCGACGCCGCGGCGGATGGCGTGCACGTACTTCTGGTCCATGGGCCGGGCGTATTCGGGGATCCGGAGTTGGATCTCGGTGAGGATCTGCGTGGCGAGGCTGCTCATCTCGGGCCGCAGGATGGGGGCGAGTTCGCTGGGCAGCGCCGCCCACGGATCCGGTGCGCCGGTGCGGGCCGCCCTCGTCAGCATGATCTTCTTCTCCTGTCGGGTGACGCCGGTCGGGTTCGGAAGGCGCCGCCGGAAAAGTTACTACTAATGAGTAGGAACTGTAATGAGCGGCTCCGCTCGGCCCTAACCGGCAATTCGGGTGAATACGAAGGTGGGCTGAATCCGGTTCAACATGAAGAAAATTCGTTTTCAATCGGTGATTCGGAGACACCGCCGCCGAGCGCCGCTTGACTTCGAGCTAACTCGAAGTTCGAGGCTGTCCGCATGACCACCTCCACCCCAGCGGGAACCGGGCTCGGCCACCCGGAGCTGCCCGCGCTGCTCGCCCGGATGTCCGGCGACGAGAAGCACTCGCCCGCCGCCACCTCCACCCTCGACGTGCTCTGGGTGCTCTACGACCGCGTCCTCGACGTCGACCCCGCGCACCCCGACGACCCCGACCGGGACCGCTTCCTGCTGTCCAAGGGGCACGGGCCGATGGCCTACTACGCGGTGCTCGCCGCGAAGGGCTTCCTCGACCCCGCCGAACTCGACGGCTGGAGCAGCTTCGACTCCCGCCTCGGCCAGCACCCGGACCGGCTGCTCGTGCCCGGCGTGGAGATCGGCAGCGGCTCCCTCGGCCACGGCCTGCCGCTGGCGCTCGGCACCGCCCTCGGGCTGCGCGCGCGGGGCCGCACCCACCCGCGCGTCGTCGTCCTCGTCGGTGACGCCGAACTCGGCGAGGGCAGCAACCACGAGGCGATCGCCGTCGCCGGCCGCCTCGGCGCCGGGCAGCTGACCGCGGTCGTGGTCGACAACGCCTCCGACTCGCACGGCTGGCCGGGCGGCATCGCGGAGCGCTTCTCCCGCGAGGGCTGGGCCGCGCACTCCGTCGACGGCCGGGACCACGAAGCCCTGCACCGCGCCCTCACCGACACCCGGCCCGACCAGCCGCTCGCCGTCATCGCCCGCGTGGAACCGAAGGAGTTCGCATGACCGCCCCGACCGAACCGCGCACCCGCCCGATGCGCGAGGAGTTCACCGACCTCGTCGGCGCCGCCCTCGACGTGGACCCGCGGCTCGCGGTGGTGCTCGCCGAGATCTCCGCCGACCGGTTCGCCGCCGCCGCCTCGCGGCACCCGGACCGGGTGATCAACGTCGGCATCCGGGAGCAGGCGCTGATCGGCGTCGCGGGCGGGCTCGCGCTCACCGGGATGCGGCCCGTCGTGCACTCGATCGCGCCGTTCCTGGTGGAGCGGCCGTTCGAGCAGCTCAAGCTGGACCTCAACCACCAGGGCGTCGGCGCGGTCCTGGTCAGCACCGGCGCGTCCTACGACTACCCGGCCGCGGGCCGCACCCACATGGCGCCCGGCGACGTGGCCCTGCTCGACACGCTGCCGGACTGGACGGTGCACGTGCCCGGGCACCCGCGGGAGTTCGCCGAGCTGCTCAGCGCGGCGCTGCTCACCGACGACCTCGTGTACCTGCGGATGAGCGAGCGCACCAACGCGGCGCCGCCGCCGGTGGGCCGCCGGTTCCTGGTGGTGCGCGAGGGGCGAGGTGGGGTGGTGCTCGCGGTGGGGCCGATGCTGCGGCCGGTGCTCGCGGCGACGGTCGAGCTGGACGTGGCGGTGCTCTACGCCTCGACCGTCCGGCCCTTCGACGCCGCGGGCCTGCGATCGGCGGCGCTGGCCGCGACCCCGGACGTGGTGCTGGTGGAGCCCTACCTGCGGGACACCTCCACGGCGGCCGCGAACGCCGCGCTGGCCGACCTGCCGCACCGGGTGCTCGGGCTGGGCGTGCGGCGGGACGCGGAACTGCGCGCCTACGGCACCGCCGACGAGCACGAGGCCGCGCACGGGCTGGACCCCGCGGGCCTCGCCCGGTCGATCCGCGGATTCCTCGCCACGAGCGGCCGGTAGCCTGGCGGCGTGGCACGCGTCGTCGTTTTGGACTATGGCTCCGGCAACCTGCGCTCCGCCGAACGCGCTCTCGAGCACGCGGGCGCCGATGTGCGGGTGACCTCGGACGCGCACGCCGCCGTCGAGGCCGACGGGCTCGTCGTGCCCGGCGTCGGCGCGTTCGGGGCCTGCATGGAAGGTCTGCTCGCCGCGGGCGGGGACAAGATCATCGATCGGCGGCTGGCCGGCGGGCGCCCGGTGCTCGGCATCTGCGTGGGCATGCAGGTGCTGTTCGACCGCGGCGTCGAGCACGGCGTGCAGGCCGACGGCTGCGGCCAGTGGCCCGGCGACGTCGAACGGCTCCAGGCGGACGTGCTGCCGCACATGGGCTGGAACGAGGTCGCGCCGCCCGCCGGCTCGGTGCTGTTCGCCGGGATGGAGCCGGGCACCCGGTTCTACTTCGTGCACTCCTTCGCCGCCCGGCGCTGGGAACTGCCCGAGTCGGAGACGATCGCCCCGGCCAAGGTGACCTGGTCCGAGCACGGCGAGCCGTTCGTCGCCGCGGTGGAGAACGGCCCGCTGTCGGCGACGCAGTTCCACCCGGAGAAGTCCGGCGAGGCGGGCTCCCGCCTGCTGCGCAACTGGCTCGGGACGCTGTGACGTGCGCCGCCACGGATTGATGAACCCGCGCGGCACCCGGGTCGTGGCCCTGGTCCTGGCCGTGGGCGTCGTCGCGGGCTTCAGCTCCACGTACCTGGTCGAGGCGGGCGTGCCCGCGTGGCTGGTGCTGGTGCTCGCGGTGCTGGCGCTGCTGGTCCCCGTGATCGCCGCGGCCCGCTCCGGTGACCGGCACCGCTGACCCCGCGCCGCACGGCCCGCACCAGGCCGCCAGATACAGTTGCCGCGTGACTTTCACGCTTCTTCCCGCAGTTGACGTGGCCGATGGCCAGGCCGTCCGGCTGGTCCAGGGCGCCGCCGGAACCGAGACCTCCTACGGCGATCCGCTGGAGGCCGCCCTCGCCTGGCAGCGCGCCGGGGCCGAGTGGATCCACCTGGTGGACCTGGACGCGGCGTTCGGCCGCGGCTCCAACCGGGAGCTGCTGGCCGACGTGGTGCGGCGGCTCGACGTGCGGGTGGAGCTCTCCGGCGGCATCCGGGACGACGACTCGCTGAAGGCGGCGCTGGCCACCGGCTGCCACCGGGTGAACCTGGGCACCGCGGCGCTGGAGAACCCCGAGTGGGCGGACCGCGTGGTCGCCGAGCACGGCGAGCAGGTCGCCGTCGGCCTGGACGTGCGCATCACCGAGGAGGGCCACCGGCTCGCGGCCCGCGGCTGGACCCGCGACGGCGGCGACCTGTGGGAGGTGCTGGCCCGGCTGGACGCCGCGGGCTGCCGCCGCTACGTCGTCACCGACGTGAGCAAGGACGGCACGCTGCAGGGTCCGAACACCGAGCTGCTGCGCGAGGTCTGCGCTCGCACCGAGGCGCCCGTGGTCGCCTCCGGCGGGGTGTCCAGTGTGGACGATCTGCGGGCGCTGGCGGAGCTCGCGCCGCTGGGCGTGGAGGGCTCCATCGTCGGCAAGGCCTTGTACGCCGGGAACTTCACCCTCGAAGAGGCCCTCGCCGCGGTGTCCTGATCGGACCGGACCCGGCGGTGCGGCACCCGCGCCGCCGGGCGACCCGGTGCCCCGGCGGGCGCCGCGCACGGCCTACGCTGGAGGCATGGGCGTCGCGGTACGAGTGATCCCCTGCCTGGACGTGGACGCCGGGCGGGTCGTCAAGGGTGTCAACTTCACGGACCTGCGGGACGCGGGCGACCCGGTGGAGCTGGCCAAGACCTACGACGCCGAGAGCGCCGACGAGCTCACGTTCCTCGACGTGACCGCGTCCTCCTCGGACCGGGAGACCACGTTCGAGGTGGTGCGCCGGGCCGCCGAGCAGGTGTTCATCCCGCTGACCGTCGGCGGCGGGGTCCGCAGCGCCGAGGACGTGAACCGGTTGTTGCGCGCGGGCGCCGACAAGGTGAGCGTGAACACCGCCGCCATCGCCCGCCCCGAGCTGCTGCGGGAGGCCTCGCACCGGTTCGGCGCGCAGTGCGTCGTGCTCTCCGCCGACGCCCGCCGCGTGCCGGAGGGCGGGCAGCCGACCGCGTCCGGTTTCGAGGTCACCACGCACGGTGGCCGCCGCGGCACCGGGATCTGCGCCGTCGAGTGGGCCGAGCGCGCCCAGGAGCTCGGCGTCGGCGAAATCCTGCTGAACTCCATGGACGCCGACGGCACCAAGGCCGGTTTCGACCTGGAGCTGATCCGCGCGGTCCGCTCCCGCGTCGACGTCCCCCTCATCGCCAGCGGTGGCGCGGGCGCCGTCGAGCACTTCGCGCCCGCGGTGCGCGCCGGCGCGGACGCGGTGCTCGCGGCCAGCGTCTTCCACTTCGGCCGGCTGCGGATCGGTGAGGTGAAGGACGCGATGCGCGCGGAAGGGATCACCGTCCGATGAGCGAGCTGGACCCGGCGATCGCCGGGCGCCTCAAGCGCAACGCCGACGGCCTGGTGGCCGCGGTCGCGCAGCAGCGCGGCACCGGCGAGGTGCTGATGATGGCGTGGATGGACGACGAGGCGCTGCACCGCACGCTCACCACCCGCCGCGGCACCTACTTCTCCCGCAGCCGGGGGGAGTACTGGGTGAAGGGCGAGACCTCGGGACACGTGCAGCACGTGCACGAGGTGCGGCTGGACTGCGACGGCGACACGGTGCTGCTGGTCGTCGACCAGGTCGGCGCGGCCTGCCACACCGGTGACCGCACCTGCTTCGACGCGGACGTGCTGCTCGGCTAACTCTCCGGGCCGAGGTCCCCGGTGAGGTAGCGCTGCAGGTTGGGGGCCACCGCGGCCACCACGGTGTCGTGGTCGGCGGAGGCCAGCGGCTCCAGCTCCACCACGTAGCGGGTGATGCCGAGCCCGATGATCTGCGAGGCGCTGAGCGCGGCGCGCAGCTCCGGGCGGTCCATCCGCAGCTCCCGCACCAGCCGGTCGATGATCACGGTGGCGACGAACTCGCGCAGCATCCGCACCGCCGAGCGGTGCGAGGCGACGCTGCGCACGAGTGCGGCGAACGCCCGGCCGCCCGCCGCGTCCCACGCGCCGAGGAACCGGCGCAGCACGCGTTCGGCGAGCTGCTCCCGGTCCCCGGCCAGCAGTTCCGGGATGACGGTGGTCGGGTCGACGGGGATGTGCACGGCCGCGGTGAACAGGGCCTCCTTGCCGCCGAACCAGTGGTTGACCATCGCCGGGTCGACGCCGGCCCGGGTCGCGATCACGCGCACGGTCGCGTCGTTGTAACCGGATTCGGCGAAGACCTCGCGGGCCGCGGCGACCAGCGCGGCCCTGGTGTCCTGCCCGCCCGCGCGGCGCCCGCGCCGCTTCCGGCCGTCCTGCTCGCCGCGAGGACCCGGCGCGCCGGGGTCGCCGCTGTCCCCGGGGTCGCCGAGCTGCCCGAGGTCGGCGTGCTGCCCGAGGTCGGCGTGGTCGAGGTCGTCGTCGTGGTCCCCGAGGTCGTCGTGGTCGCTCCCACGGCCGGTGCCGCTGTTCATCCCCGCCATCTTCGTCGCTGCCGGGTGCGGGCCGCAAAAGCCCGCCGCCCGACCGCTGCGACGCGCCCGGTGCGGGGTCGGCACAATGTGGACATGGTTGGCGACGGCGACATCGGCAGCATCACCCCGGACCGCGCGGAGTTCCGCGACCTGGCCGCCGGGCGGCGGGTCATCCCCGTCGTGCGGCGGTTGCTGGCCGACGACGAGACCCCGCTGGGGGTGTACCGGAAGCTCGCGGGCGACCGGACGGGCACGTTCCTGTTCGAGTCGGCGGAGAACGGGCGCTCCTGGTCGCGCTGGTCGTTCATCGGGGTGCGCAGCGCGGCCGCGCTGACCGCGCGCGATGGCGAGGCCTGCTGGACGGGCACGCCGCCGGTGGGCCTGCCGACCGGTGGTGACCCGCTGGAGGCGCTGCGGGAGACGGTGCGGCTGCTGCGCACCGACCCGCTGCCGGGCCTGCCGCCGCTGACCGGGGGCATGGTGGGCTACCTAGGCTACGACGCGGTGCGCCGCCTGGAGCGGCTGCCGGAGCTCACCGAGGACGACCTGCGCATCCCCGAACTGGTGATGCTGCTGGCCACCGACCTGGCCGCGCTGGACCACCACGAGGGCACGATCACCCTGATCGCGAACGCGGTGAACTGGGACGACAGCCCGGAGCGGGTGGACGCCGCCTACGACGACGCGGTCCGCAGGCTGGACGAGATGACCGAGCGGCTGTGCACGCCGGCGGCGCCGACGGTGGCCGCGTTCTCCCGCCCCGCCCCGGAGTTCACCCGCCGCCGCACCCCCGAGGAGCACCACCGGGCGGTGGAGGCGGCGAAGGAGGCGATCCGCGCGGGCGAGGCCTTCCAGGTCGTCGTCTCGCAGCGCTTCGAGATGGAGACCAGCGCCGACGCCCTCGACGTGTACCGGGTGCTGCGCACCACGAACCCGAGCCCGTACATGTACCTGCTGCGGCTGGCCGACCCCGAGGGCGGCAGCCCGTTCGACATCGTCGGATCGAGCCCCGAATCACTGGTGACGGTCCGCGACGGCCAGGCGACGACGCACCCGATCGCGGGCACCCGCTGGCGCGGCGCCGACGAGGACGAGGACGCGCGGCTGGAGAAGGAGCTCAGCAACGACGAGAAGGAGCGGGCCGAGCACCTGATGCTGGTCGACCTGGGCCGCAACGACCTGGGCCGGGTGTGCCGCCCGGGCTCGGTGCACGTGGTCGAGTTCTTCCGGATCGAGCGCTACAGCCACGTGATGCACCTGGTCTCCACGGTCACCGGCACCCTGGACGAAGGCCGCACCGCGTTCGACGCGGTCACCGCGTGCTTCCCGGCGGGCACCCTGTCGGGCGCGCCGAAGCCGCGGGCGCTGGAGCTCATCGAGGAGCTGGAGCCGACGCGCCGCGCCCAGTACGGCGGGGTGGTGGGCTACCTGGACTTCGCCGGGGACGCCGACACGGCGATCGCGATCCGCACCGCGCTGGTGCGCGACGGGATGGCGTACGTGCAGGCGGGCGGCGGCATCGTCGCCGACTCGGACCCGGTGGCGGAGGACCAGGAGTCGTTGAACAAGGCGAAGGCGGTGCTGACCGCGGTCGCGACCGCGCAGACGCTGCGCGCCCCGGACACGCGCCCGGCGGATGTCGCGGAGCGGGTGTGACGGCGCAGCGCGAGACCTCGGCGCGGCTGCTGTGGTCGGTGGTGCTGCTGCTGGTGGCGGCCGCGGGGCTGCTGTGGGGTGCGAGCGCGCTGACCTGGGCGTCGCGGCAGTACCGCACCCCGTTCTCGGGCGAGGTGGACGCGGTGGCTTCGGGCGCGGTGGCGCGTCCGGAGCTGGTGCCGCTGGCGCTGGCCGCGCTGGCCGCGGTGGCGGCGGTGCTGGCGACCGGTGGCCTGCTGCGCCGCGTCGTCGGCGCGTTGACGCTGCTCGGCGGCGCGCTGCTGCTGTGGCGGGCGGGCACGTGGTGGTTCGCCGCGGCGGCCGAGTTCGTGCCGCCGGGGGTTCCGTCGGGCGGTGAGCCGGTGGGCGAGCCGTCCGCCGCGCCGTTCGGGCCGCTGCTGGTGGTGCTGGCCGGGCTGGCGCTGCTCGCGGCGGGAGCGCTGGTGGCGGTGCGCGCCGGCCGGATGCCCGCGATGGGCGCGCGGTACTCGGCGCCGGGTGCGGAGAAGCGGAAGTCCACCGATCCGGACAAAAGGCTGTGGGATGCCCTGGACGAGGGAGCCGACCCGACGGACGAGCGCTAGCGGCGCGCGCACCGTGGTCCCGGCACCGGTTCGGGTACGTCCGGGTGGCGGTGGGGAGTCCTGCGATCGGAGTCGGCAAGGGACGAAGGTCCTTGCTGTGCAGGGACGTTGTACCGACCCCTTGGGCGGAGGCCGCACCGCGCGGGGTTAGCATCGGCCATGCGAACGGCACGGCGGGAAGGGGAGTGTCGTGATCGAGCGCGATGAGTTCGTCTGCGTCATTGACGATTTTCGAGACCTGCGGGCGAGTGTTCGGGGCACGCGTGGCGAGGTGTTCGAGTGAGCGTTCTGGAATCCATCATCGAAGGCGTTCGCGAGGACATGGCCCTCCGCGAATCCGCCGTTCCGTTCGACGAGATCAAGCAGCGTTCGGCTGCGGCGCCACCGCCGCACGACGCGCTGGCCGCGCTGCGCGCGCCCGGTGTCGGCGTGATCGCGGAGGTGAAGCGGCGGAGCCCGTCCAAGGGTGAGCTCGCGGAGATCGGCGAACCGGCCGATCTGGCCGCGGACTACTCGGAGGCGGGCGCGCGGGTGATCAGCGTGCTGACCGAGCAGCGCCGCTTCGGCGGTTCGCTGGCGGACTTCGACGCGGTGCGCCTGAAGGTCCCGGCGACTCCGCTGCTGCGCAAGGACTTCGTGGTCAGCCCGTACCAGGTGCACGAGGCGCGCGCCCACGGCGCGGACATGGTGCTGCTGATCGTGGCGGCGCTGGAGCAGAACGCGCTGGAGGCCCTGCTGGACCGGGTCGAGTCGCTGGGCATGACCGCGCTGGTCGAGGTGCACACCGCCGAGGAGGCGGACCGCGCGCTGGAGGCCGGGGCGAAGGTCATCGGCATCAACGCCCGCAACCTGCACACCCTGGACGTGGACCGCGAGGTCTTCGGGCGGATCGCGCCCGGCCTGCCGCCGGAGGTGCTGAAGGTGGCCGAGTCCGGGGTGCGCGGCCCGAGCGACCTGATGGCGTACGCCGGGTCGGGCGCGGACGCGGTGCTGGTCGGCGAGGGTCTGGTGACCAGCGATAACCCGCGCGTCGCGGTGACCCAGCTGGTGACGGCCGGCTCGCACCCGGCCTGCCCGCGGCCCAGCCGCTGATCGAGCCGGGCCCGGCCACCGGTCGGGTTCGGCGCACCGCCCGGGCGCGGCCGGTGTCGCGGCGCCCGTGCCGGGAACCCGGGGTGGGTGACGCGCGGCGCGGTGCCGCCGCGGTGCACGGCCGGATCCCCGGCGGCTGAGGACTACTAGAGAGGTGACCTAGATGGCGACGGTGCACGACGCGCAGCACGACCGCGCGCATCGGCCGGGCCGTCCGGTGCCCGAGGGGCATGACCCGGATGAGCGGGGCCACTTCGGCCCCTACGGCGGCCGGTTCATGCCGGAGGCGTTGATCGCCGCGCAGGACGAGCTGGCCGCGGAGTACGAGAAGGCGCAGCTGGACCCGGAGTTCGTGGACGAGCTGGCGCGGCTGCTGCGGGACTACGCGGGCCGCCCGTCGCTGCTGACCGAGGCGAAGCGGTTCGGCGAGCGCGCGGGCGGGGCCCGGATCCTGCTCAAGCGCGAGGACCTGAACCACACCGGCTCCCACAAGATCAACAACGTGCTGGGGCAGGCGCTGCTGGTCAAGCGGATGGGCAAGCGGCGCGTCATCGCCGAGACCGGCGCTGGCCAGCACGGCGTGGCCACGGCGACCGCCTGCGCGCTGCTCGACCTCGACTGCGTGATCTACATGGGGAAGGTCGACACCGAGCGGCAGGCGCTGAACGTGGCGCGGATGCGGTTGCTGGGCGCCGAGGTGCGACCGGTGGCGAACGGCTCGGCCACGCTGAAGGACGCGATCAACGAGGCGCTGCGGGACTGGGTCGCCAACGTCGAGGACACCCACTACCTGCTGGGCACGGCGGCCGGGGCGCACCCGTTCCCGGTGATGGTCCGCAACTTCCACAAGATCATCGGCGAGGAGGCCCGCGAGCAGTCGCTGGCGCAGTTCGGCGGGCTGCCGGACGCGGTGGTGGCGTGCGTGGGCGGCGGCTCCAACGCCATCGGCATCTTCCACGGCTTCATCGACGATCCGGGCGTGCGGCTGGTCGGTTGCGAACCCGCCGGGCACGGGCTGGACAGCGGCGAGCACGGCGCCACGCTCACCAAGGGCACGCCGGGCACGCTGCACGGCGCCCGCTCCTACCTGCTGCAGGACGAGGACGGGCAGATCACCGAGGCCTACTCGATCTCCGCGGGCCTGGACTACCCGGGCGTCGGGCCGGAGCACTCGTACCTGAAGGACGCCGGCCGCGCCGAGTACGTCGCCGTCACCGACGACGAGGCGATGCAGGCGTTCCGGCTGCTCTCCCGCACCGAGGGCATCATCCCGGCCATCGAGTCCGCGCACGCCCTCGCGGGCGCGCTGCGGCTGGGCCGCGAGCTGGGGCCGGACGCCACCTTGCTGGTGAGCCTGTCCGGCCGCGGCGACAAGGACATGGACACCGCCGCGAAGTACTTCGGCCTCGTCGACGAGTCGGGCGAGCCGGTGGCGGACGACGCAGACGGGGAGGCGGAGCGGTGAGCCTGCACGAGGTGTTCGCGGCCTGCCGCGCCGAGGACCGAGCGGGGCTGATCGGGTACCTGCCCGCCGGCTACCCCACGGTCGAGGGCTCGAAGGAGCTGCTGGCGGGCATGCTCGCCGGTACCGACGACGCGCCCGGCTGCGACGTGGTGGAGGTCGGCGTCCCGTTCTCCGACCCGGTGATCGACGGGCCGACCATCCAGGCCGCCGGGGACGTGGCGCTGCGCGCCGGGTTCCGCATCCGGGACCTGTTCGACGTGGTGTCCTCGGTCGCCGACGCGGGCAAGCACGCCGTGGTGATGACCTACTGGAACCCGGTGCACCAGTACGGGCCGGACGCGTTCGCCCGCGACCTGGCCGCTGCGGGCGGGCTCGGCGTGATCACCCCGGACCTGGTGCCGGACGAGGCCGACGACTGGATGTCCGCCAGCGAGGCGCACGGCGTGGATCGGATCTTCCTGGTCGCCCCGTCCTCCACGGAACAGCGGCTGGCGATGACGGCGAAGGCCAGCTCCGGGTTCGTCTACGCCACCTCGGTGATGGGCGTGACCGGGGCGCGCGACACCGTGGGCGACCAGGCGGAAGGGCTCGTGCGGCGCACCCGCGCGCACACCGACCTGCCGATCGGGGTCGGCCTCGGCGTCCGCTCCGGCGAGCAGGCCGCGCAGGTCGCGAAGTTCGCCGACGGCGTCATCGTCGGCTCCGCGTTCATCAACCGCGCCGAGCAGGACGGTCCCGCGGGCGTCCGCGAGATCGCCGCCGAACTGGGCCGGGGAGTCCGCTCCCGCTGAAGCACCCGGGGTGAACGGCCCACCGGCTCGGACGGGCGGGCCGTTCACCTGGCGATGGGGGTGGCGCGGCGGACCGATACGGTGTTCGGGTGAGCGCGCACAACCTCGCTGCCCCGGCGACCTCGTTCCTGGCGAACATTCCGAGCCCCCCGCAGGGGGTGTGGTACATCGGCCCGGTGCCGCTGCGCGCCTATGCGCTGTGCATCATCGCCGGGATCGTGGTGGCGATCCTGTGGGGTGACCGGCGCTGGCAGGCGCGCGGTGGCCGCAAGGGCGTGGTCACCGACATCGCGGTGTTCGCGGTGCCGTTCGGCCTGGTCGGCGGTCGGCTTTACCACGTCGCGACGGACTGGTACAAGTACTT
This sequence comes from Saccharopolyspora sp. 7B, assembly GCF_020177435.1. Classification (NCBI taxonomy): domain Bacteria; kingdom Bacillati; phylum Actinomycetota; class Actinomycetes; order Pseudonocardiales; family Pseudonocardiaceae; genus Saccharopolyspora; species Saccharopolyspora sp. 7B. The sequence continues at coordinate 60,395 of NZ_JAIUKC010000058.1, forward strand.
CGGCCCGGGCCGGAACCCGCTGGACGCGTTGAAGATCTGGGAGGGCGGCCTCGGCATCTGGGGCGCGGTGGCGCTCGGCGCGGTCGGTGCGTGGATCGGCTGCCGCAGGCGCGGCGTGCCGCTGGCGGCGTTCGCCGACGCGATCGCCCCGGCGCTGATCACGGCGCAGGCCATCGGCCGGTTGGGGAACTGGTTCAACCAGGAGCTCTACGGCAGCCCGACCTCGGTGCCCTGGGGACTGGAGATCTACCGCCGGGTCAACGAGGACGGCATGGTCGACCAGATCTACGGCCGCGCCGTCGACCAGGGGGCGCCGCTGGCGGTGGTGCACCCGACGTTCCTGTACGAGCTGCTGTGGAACCTGCTGGTCGCGGTGCTCGTGGTGTGGGCGGACCGGCGGTTCCGGATGGGGCGCGGCCGGGTGTTCGCGCTGTACGTCGCCGGGTACACGGCCGGCCGGGTGTGGATCGAGATGATGCGCACCGACGCGGCCACGCACCTGCTCGGCATCCGCATCAACGTGTTCACCTCGCTGGTGGTGTTCGCGCTGGCGGTGATCTACCTGCTGGTGGTGCGCGGGAAGCGGGAGGACCCGGAGCGGTTGCGCGGCAGGCCGCTGCCGGGCGATGACGACTACGACGAGGAACCCGGCGCGGCCGGTTCCGGCGGGGCGACGCGGGTCGACGCGGAGAACCGGGACGACGAGCCCGATGCGGCGAAGTCCGAACCCGCGCAGCCCGACGAAGCGCAGCCGGACGAAGCGAAGTCCGAACCCGCGGAGTCCGGCGATGCCGAGCCGGACGAGAAGGCCGCCGCCTCGAAGCCGGCGGACGAGAAGGCCGACCGGCCCAAGGAGACCTCCGCCGCCACGAGCGAGAAGAGCTCCGAGGACTCCGACCGCGACGAGTGACCCGCACCGTTCGACCACGGCCCCCCCCCCCCGGCGCACCGGGGCGGGGGGGGGCCCCCGGGGGGGCCCCCCCCCCGGGGGGGGCGGGGCCCCCCCCCCGCCCCCCCCGCCTCCCGCTCGGCCCCGCCGCCCCCCGCCCCCCCCGGCGCCCCCCCCCCGCCGCCCCGCGCCCCCCCCCCGGGGGCCGGGGGGGCCCCCCCGTCGTCGTACGAGCGGATCGCCCGTTCCAGGGCAGCGGTGCCGCCGACGAGCACCACCTGCCCCGGAGAGGTCAGCCGCTCCGCACCCGCACCGGCGCGATCACCGGTGTTCCGTCGGGAGCGGTGAGCACCACGACCCGCGCGTCGTAGTGCTCGGTGAGCACCGCCGGGGTGAGCACCTCGGCGGGCGGTCCGTGCGCGGCGGTGCGGCCGTCGGCGAGCAGCAGCAGCCGATCGGCGTACTGCGCGGAGATGGTCAGGTCGTGCAGCGTCGTGACGACGGTGGTGCCCAGTTCGCGCCGCAGCTCGTCGACCAGGTCCAGCAGCGCCTGCGCGTGCCCGAGGTCGAGGCCCGTGGTCGGTTCGTCCAGCAGCAGCACCCCGGACCGCTGCGCCAGCGCCCGCCCGAGCACGGCCCGCTGCCGCTCGCCCCCGGACAGCTCCGCCAGCGGCCGCCGCGCCAGCCCGGCCAGGTCGAGCCGTTCGACGACGTGCTCGACCACGGCGAGGTCGCCGCGCCCTTCCCGCCCGAGCGGTCCGAGGTGCGGGGTGCGGCCGAGCAGCACGTAGTCGGTGACGGTGAGCCCGGGCGGCAGTTGCGGGCTCTGCGGCGAGTAGGCCAGCAGCCGGGCCCGTTCGCGGCGACCCGCCCGGTGCAGCGGCCTGCCGCCGACGAGCACGTCCCCCCGGTGCGGCAGCAGCCCGGCTACGGCCTTGAGCAGCGTGGACTTCCCGGACCCGTTGGGCCCGATGACGGCGAGCCAGCCACCGGCGGGCACCTGCGCCGACACCCCGGTCAGCACGGTGCGCCGCCGGTACCCGGCGGTCAGGTCGCGCACCCGCAGCTCGGTCATGCGCGCCTGCTCCGGTGCAGCAGCAGCGCGAAGAACGGCGCGCCGGTGAACGCGGTGATCACCCCGATGGGCAGTTCGGCGGGGGCGAGGACGCTGCGCGCGAGCACGTCGGCGAGCACCAGGAACGCCCCGCCGAACAGCAGCGACAGCGGCACCACGATCCGGTTGCCGCCGCCGAAGGCGAGCCGGACCAGGTGCGGGACGACGAGCCCGACGAACCCGATGAGCCCGGCGACGGACACGGCGGCGGCGGTGGCCAGCGAGGCGGCGAGCAGCACGACGGCGCGGACCCGGCCGGGGTGCACGCCCAGCGAGGCGGCCTCCTCATCGCCGGTGCCGAGCACGTCGAGCAGCCGGGCGCACGCCCACAGCACCCCGCCGGAGACCACGAGCAGCGGCAGCACCAGCAGCACGTCTCCCCAGCCCGCGGTGCTCAACCGCCCGAGGATCCACATGTAGACCTGCTGCAGGCTCTCCAGCCGCAGCTGCTGCAGGAAGGTCTGCCCGGCGGACAGGAACGCGCCGACGGCGACTCCGGCGAGCACGAGCGTCGCGGCCCCGCCGCCCGCGGCGCGGCCCAGCAGCCAGGTGGTGGCGACGCCGCCGAGCGCACCGGCGAACGCGGCGGCCTGCGCGGCCCCGGGTACCCCGGCGGCGCCCGGCAGCACGGTGATCACGAGGGTGACGGCGAGCCCCGCCCCGCTGGCCGCGCCGAGCAGGTACGGGTCGGCGAGCGGGTTGCGGAACACGCCCTGGAAGGCGGCGCCGGACACGGCGAGCGCGGCCCCGACGAGCGCCCCGAGCACCGCGCGCGGCACCCGCAGCCGCCACAGGATCGCCGCTTCCCGCTCGGACAGCGGGGAGTGGCCGCCGGTGAGCTGCGCGCCGATCTCCGCGAGCACCCGCGTCCAGCCGAGCTCGGCGGCGCCGAGCAGCACCGAGACCAGCAGCGCCAGCAACAGCGCCGCGACGCCCGCCAGCAGCGGGACGGGCCGCAGCCGCGTCGTGCCGCGCACCCGGCTCAGGGCCGCTGGGCGCGGGACACGGAGTCGGAGATCGCGCGCACCAGGTCGACCACGCGCGGTCCCCAGCGCCCGGCGACGTCCTCGTCGAGGGTCACGACGCGGCGCTCCCGCACGGCGGTGAGGGTGTCCCAGCCGGGGCGGGCGGCGACGGCGTCCGCGGTGGCGCCGCAGCACTTCGAGTCGGCGAGGAAGATCAGGTCGGGGTCGGCCTGCACGATCCGCTCCTGCGCGAGCTGCGGGTACTCGCCCTCGGCGTCGTCGGCGATGTTGCGGAGCCCGAACAGGCCGTAGACGTCGCCGATGAAGCTGCGCGAGGTGGCGGTGTAGAAGTCGGGGCTGAGCTCGTGGAAGTAGGTCAGCGGTTCCGGCGCCTTCGGCGTGTCGGCGACGATCTTCGCGATGTCGGCGCGCATCCGGGCCGTGACGTCCCGCGCCTGCCTGCTGTGCCCGGTGGCCTGGCCGAGGGTCTCGATCTGCGCGTAGGCGTCGTCCAGCGATGTCGCGGCGGGCGTCACGAGCACCGGGATCTCCAGCTCGCGCAGCCCCTCGACGAGCTTCCCGGCGCCGTCGGGCGCGATCACCAGGTCCGGGTCGTGCCCGGCGACGGCCGCGGCGTCGCTGCTGAGCGCGTTCAGCTCGGTGCGGGGGGCGTCGGCGGGGAAGGAGGAGGACCGGTCGGCGGCCTCCACCTGGTCGCCCGCGCCGATGGCGTAGAGCGATTCGGTGGCGGTGGGACTCAGCGACACGATGTGCTTGGGCTGCTGGGGCAGCGTGATCGGTTCCTGGCCGTCGAGGGCGATCTTCGCGGGGAACGCGGCCGCCGGGTCCTCGACGGGGGCTTCGGGTGCCGGGGAGGGCGTGCGCGTGGCGCACGCGGTGCCTGCGAACAGCAGGGCCAGCACGGTCAGCAGCAGGGCGGGGAGGCGGCGGAACCCGAGCATGGCGTCCTCGTGGTCGGGCCGGTGCGCCACGGGTGCGCACCGGGTGCGGTGGCGGACGGCGACGCCCGCGCGAACGCACCGGAATTCGCTGCCGCGAGCGCCCCGAGCTGGAAAGGTACCAGGAGCTGATCGTCCTGCCCGGTTGCCGGGTGCCCAGGGGTTCCGCGGGCCCGCGGGGTTGACGCGGTTCGGTCGGACGTCGGAATATTCACGCGGGCCGAGAGCTGACTTGCGGTGCTGCTGCCGGGTATCGTGTTTGTTAAGGTTCGTCGAAATCCGGGGTCGCGGTCTCAATCCTGGGTTGCGGTCTCAATCCGGGGTCGCGATCCCAGGCGCTCGTGGCCTTCCCCGGTTCCGCGCCGCCTGCGGGACCGAGTCCCACGAGCCCGGTCGCCACCGGTGCCCGGTTCGGCCGCCGAAGGTCTCGTTTCGCCGAGTGCGGTGCCGCTGCCCGGCTCGGCCGACCACCCGTCCAGCGCCGGACGCCCACGCGGGCCAGCGTCGTCCCGTGCCCAGAAGAGATCAACGCGAGTGCGCGGTGGTCTTTCCGCACGAGTACCGACGAGGGAGGTTTGCGCAGTGGTCTTCTCTGCCTTTCCCGCCGCTCAGGGTCTGTACGACCCCGCTTCCGAGCACGATTCCTGCGGGGTCGCCATGGTGGCCGACGTCCAGGGGCGCCGCTCGCACGGCATCGTGTCCGATGCGATGACCGCGCTGGCGAATCTCGACCACCGCGGGGCCGCCGGCGCGGAACCGACCAGCGGTGACGGCGCCGGGGTGCTGCTGCAGCTGCCGGACGAGCTGCTGCGCTCCTGCACGGGCTTCGACCTGCCCGAACCGGATGCGGCCGGCCGCGCGCGCTACGCGGCGGGCATCGCGTTCCTGCCCGCCGATCCCGAGCTGCGCGCCGCGGCGGTGGCGCTGGTGGAGCGCATCGCGATCGAAGAGGACCTGCGCGTGCTGGGCTGGCGGGAGGTGCCGATCGCACCGGAGGCCGCCGGGGTGGGCACCACCGCGCTGGAGTGCATGCCGCACTTCGCGACGCTGCTGGTCGAGGGCTCCGCCGGGCAGGCCGGGCTGGAGCTGGACCGGCTGGCGTTCTGCCTGCGCAAGCGCGCCGAGCGGGAGTCCGCGCGGGAGGGCGCCGAGCTGTACTTCGCGTCGCTGTCGGCGCGCACCTTCGTCTACAAGGGCATGCTGACCACCGAGCAGCTGCCGCTGTTCTTCCCGGACCTCACCGACGAGCGCCTGGTCTCGGCGATCGCGGTGGTGCACAGCCGGTTCTCCACGAACACCTTCCCGTCGTGGCCGCTGGCGCACCCGTTCCGCTACATGGCGCACAACGGCGAGATCAACACGATCCGCGGGAACCGGAACCGGATGCGGTCCCGGGAGGCGCTGCTGGAGTCCGACGTGATCCCGGGCGACCTGTCCCGGCTGTACCCGATCTGCGCCGAGGACGGCTCGGACTCGGCCTCGTTCGACGAGGTGCTGGAGCTGCTGCACCTGGGCGGGCGCTCGCTGCCGCACTCGGTGCTGATGATGATCCCGGAGGCGTGGGAGAACCACGCCGAGATGGACCCGAAGCGCAAGGCGTTCTACCGCTTCCACGCGGGCCTGATGGAGCCGTGGGACGGCCCGGCCTGCGTCACCTTCACCGACGGTTCCCTGGTGGGCGCGGTGCTGGACCGCAACGGGCTGCGCCCGGCGCGCTGGTGGCGCACCTCCGACGACCGGGTGGTGCTGGCCAGCGAGTCCGGGGTGCTCGACCTGGACCCGGCGGAGATCGTCGCGAAGGGCCGGCTGCAGCCGGGCCGCATGTTCCTGATCGACACCGAGCAGGGCCGCGTCGTCGACGACGACGAGATCAAGACCGAGCTCGCCGAGCAGCACGCCTACGAGGAGTGGCTGCACGCGGGTCAGCTGAACCTGGGGCAGCTCGCGGACCGCGAGCACGTGGTGCAGAGCCACGAGTCGGTGGTGCGCCGCCAGCTGACGTTCGGCTACACCGAGGAGGAGCTGTCGCTGCTGCTGGCGCCGATGGCCTCCGGTGGGGGAGAACCGCTGGGCTCCATGGGCTCGGACACCCCGCAGGCCGCGTTCTCGCAGCGCTCCCGGCTGCTCTACGACTACTTCGTGCAGCACTTCGCGCAGGTCACGAACCCGCCGCTGGACGCGATCCGGGAGGAGATCGTCACCTCGGTGGCGCGGGTGATGGGCCCGGAGCAGAACCTGCTGGAGCCGGTCGCGGCCTCGTGCAGGCACGTGGTGCTGCCGACGCCGGTGATCGACAACGACGAGCTGGCGAAGCTCATCCACATCAACTCCGACGGCGACCTGCCCGGTTTCGCCTGCACCGTGCTGTCCGGCCTGTACGAGGCCGACGGCGGTGGCGCGGCGTTGGCGGAGGCGGTCGAACGGGTGCGCGAGGAGGCCTCCGAGGCGATTCGCGCGGGCGCCCGGGTACTAGTGCTCTCGGACCGGGACTCGGACCACCGGATGGCGCCGATCCCGTCGCTGCTGCTGGTCTCCGCGGTGCACCACCACCTGGTGCGCACCAAGGAGCGGCTGAAGGTGGCGCTGGTGGTGGAGAGCGGGGACGCCCGCGAGGTGCACCACATCGCCGCGCTGCTTGGCTTCGGTGCCGCCGCGGTCAACCCGTACCTGGCCTTCGAGACGATCGAGGACATGATCGCGACCGGCCAGATCACCGGGATCCGGCCGCGGGTGGCGGTCCGCAACTACGTGCAGGCGCTGGTCAAGGGCGTGCTGAAGGTGATGTCGAAGATGGGCATCTCCACCGTCGGTGCCTACACGGCCGCGCAGATCTTCGAGGCCGTCGGCCTGTCGAAGGAACTGGTCGCCGAGTACTTCACCGGCACCGGCACCCAGCTCGGCGGGGTCGAGCTGGACGCGCTGGCCGAGGAGGTCGCGCAGCGGCACCGCCGCGCCTACCCGGACAACCCGACGGACCGGGCGCACCGCAGGCTGGAGGTCGGCGGCGAGTACTCGTACCGGCGCGAAGGCGAACTGCACCTGTTCTCCCCGGAGATGGTGTTCCTGCTCCAGCACGCCACGAAGACCCGCAAGGTCGAGGCGTACCGCGAGTACACCGCCGAGTGCGACCGGCTGGCCCGCAAGGGCGGCACGGTGCGCGGCATGTTCAAGTTCGACAGCGGCCGGGCCCCCATCTCGATCGACGAGGTCGAGCCGATCTCGGAGATCATGAAGCGGTTCGCGACCGGCGGCATGAGCTACGGCGCGATCTCGGCGGAGGCGCACGAGACGCTGGCGATCGCGATGAACCGCATCGGCGGCCGCTCCAACTCCGGCGAGGGCGGCGAGGACGCCGACCGGCTCTACGACGACGAGCGGCGCTCCGGCATCAAGCAGGTCGCCTCCGGCCGCTTCGGCGTCACCAGCGAATACCTGGTCAACGCGACCGACGTGCAGATCAAGATGGCGCAGGGCGCGAAGCCCGGCGAGGGCGGCCAGCTGCCCGCGCACAAGGTGTACCCGTGGATCGCGAAGACGCGGCACTCCACGCCCGGCGTCGGGCTGATCTCGCCGCCGCCGCACCACGACATCTACTCGATCGAGGACCTGGCGCAGCTGATCCACGACCTGAAGAACGCCAACGACCGGGCGCGGGTGCACGTGAAGCTGGTCAGCTCGGTCGGCGTGGGCACGGTCGCGGCCGGCGTGAGCAAGGCGCACGCGGACGTGGTGCTGGTGTCCGGGCACGACGGCGGCACCGGTGCGGCGGCGCTGACCTCGCTCAAGCACGCGGGAACCCCCTGGGAGATCGGGCTCGCCGAGACGCAGCAGACGCTGCTGCTCAACGGGCTGCGGGACCGGATCACCGTGCAGGTCGACGGCGGCATGAAGACCGGCCGCGACGTGGTGGTCGCCGCGCTGCTCGGCGCCGAGGAGTACGGCTTCGCGACCGCGCCGCTGGTGGTGGAGGGCTGCGTGATGATGCGCGTCTGCCACCTGGACACCTGTCCGGTGGGCGTGGCCACCCAGAACCCGGAGCTGCGCAAGCGCTACAACGGCCAGGTCGAGCACGTGGTCAACTTCTTCGAGTTCGTCGCCGAGGAGGTCCGCGAGCACCTGGCGCAGCTGGGCTTCCGCACGCTGGACGAGGCGATCGGCCAGGTCGGCGCGCTGCGCACCGACGAGGCGGTGGAGCACTGGAAGGCCGCCGGCCTGGACCTGACGCCGCTGTTCGCCGAGCCGGAGACCCCGTACTCGGCGGTGCGCCGCCGCGTCCGCGAGCAGGACCACGGCCTCGACCACGCCCTGGACCGCACGCTGATCCAGCTGGCCGAGGCGGCGCTGGAGGACGCGCACCCGGTGCGGCTGCGGCTGCCGGTGCGCAACGTCAACCGCACCGTCGGCACCCTGCTCGGCGCCGAGGTCACCCGCCGCTACGGCGGCGCGGGCCTGCCGGACGACACGATCCGGGTGGAGCTGGAGGGCTCGGCCGGGCAGTCGCTGGGTGCGTTCCTGCCGCCGGGCGTGACGCTGGAGATGGTCGGCGACGCGAACGACTACGTCGGCAAGGGTCTCTCCGGCGGCCGCGTCGTGGTGCGCCCGCACCGGGATTCGGCGTTCGCCGCCGAGGACCAGGTGATCGCGGGCAACGTGATCGGCTACGGCGCCACCTCCGGCGAGCTGTTCCTGCGCGGCCAGGTCGGGGAGCGGTTCTGCGTGCGGAACTCGGGGGCCACCGCGGTCGCCGAGGGCGCGGGAGACCACGCCTTCGAGTACATGACCGGCGGGCGCGCGGTGGTGCTCGGCGGCACCGGGCGCAACGTGGCCGCGGGCATGTCCGGCGGCATCGCCTACGTGCTCGACCTCGACCCGGTTCGGGTGAACACGGCGATGGTGGACGTGCAGCAGCCGACGGCGAAGGACCTGAAGTGGCTGCACGAGGTGGTCCGGCGCCACCACGAGCTCACGGGTTCCACGGTGGCGGCGTCGCTGCTGGGGGACTGGACGCGGCGTTCCGCGGCGTTCTCGAAGATCATGCCCCGCGACTACGCGCGGGTGCTGGAGGCGATGCGGCTGGCCCGCTCCGAGGGCCGCGACGTGGAAGAGGCGATCATGGAGGCGTCCCGTGGCTGACCCGAAGGGTTTCCTGAAGTTCTCCCGGGCCGAGGCGCCCAAGCGCCCGTACGACGAGCGGCTCGGCGACTGGCGCGAGGTCTACGCCGCGCTGTCCACTTCGGACCAGAAGGCGGAGGTGTCCACGCAGGCCGCGCGCTGCATGGACTGCGGAATCCCCTTCTGCCACTCGGGTTCCGCGGGTTGTCCGCTGGGCAACCTCATCCCGGAGTGGAACGACCAGGTGCGCCGCGGCCAGTGGGACCGGGCGAGCGACCGGCTGCACGCGACGAACAACTTCCCGGAGTTCACCGGGAAGCTGTGCCCCGCCCCGTGCGAGGCGGCGTGCGTGCTGGCGATCTCCCCGGACGCCGGTGGCGCGGTGACGATCAAGCGCGTCGAGGAGACCATCGCGGAGGTCGCCTGGGACCAGGACCAGGTGCACCCGAGCCCGCCCGAATCGCACACCGGCAACCGGGTCGCCGTCGTCGGCTCCGGCCCGGCGGGCTTGGCCGCCGCCCAGCAGCTGACCCGCGCCGGGCACGAGGTGACGGTGTACGAGCGGGACGACCGCATCGGCGGCCTGCTCCGCTACGGCATCCCCGAGTTCAAGATGGAGAAGTCCGTCCTGGACCGGCGGCTGGCCCAGATGCGCGCCGAGGGCACGAAGTTCGTCACCGGCTGCGAGGTCGGCGTGGACCTGACCGTGGAGCAGCTGCGGGCCGGGCACGACGCCGTGGTGCTCGCGGTGGGCGCGCTGCGCGGCCGCGACGACCGCACCGTGCCGGGCCGCGAGCTGGCCGGCGTGCACCTGGCGATGGAGCACCTGGTGCCGGCGAACCGCGAGGTGGAGGGCGACGGCCCCACCCCGCTCTCCGCGCACGGCAAGCACGTCGTCGTCATCGGTGGCGGCGACACCGGCGCCGACTGCTACGGCACCGCGACCCGGCAGGGCGCGTTGAGCGTGACCCAACTCGACCAGTACCCGCAGCCGCCGACGCGTCGCGACGACGACCTGTCGCCGTGGCCGACCTGGCCGTACGTGCTGCGCACCTACCCGGCGCACGAGGAAGCGGGCGAGCGGAAGTTCGCGGTCGCCGTGGAGGAGTTCGTCGGCGACGACGAGGGCCACGTGCGCGCGGTGCGGCTGCGCGAGGTGCGCGTGGAGCGGGACGCCGACGGCAGGCGGCAGGTGGTGCCGGTGTCCGCGGAAGCCGAGGAGGTGCCGTGCGACCTGGCGCTGTTCGCGATCGGCTTCGAAGGCGTGGAGCACATGCCGCTGCTGGACGGGCTCGGCATCGAGCTGTCCGGGCGCGGCACCATCGGCTGCGGCTCGGGCTGGGAGACCTCGGCGCCGGGCGTGTTCGTGTGCGGTGACGCGCACCGCGGCGCCTCGCTGGTGGTGTGGGCGATCGCGGAGGGCCGCTCGGTGGCGAACGCGGTGGACGCGCACCTGACCGGCGCTTCCGATCTGCCGTCGCCGGTGCACCCGACGGCGCTGCCGCTCGCGGTCTGATCCGTTCGCGGCGGTTTCGCACGATTCGCCCTGCACCGCACGGCTTTTCGCGTGGGCCGGTTCACGGGATCTTCCCGCCGAACCGGCCACGCGCGAGCCGGATGATCTTCAAGCTCCCTCCCCGGGCCGTCGCCGGGGTCTCGGCGCGCACCCTGCGCAAGCCCGAGGACGAGCGCAGCACCGCCACCTACCTGACGGTGTGGCCGCAGGGCGGGGTCAACCCGGGCGTTCCGGCGAAGTGGGTGGTCCAGCAGGACGGCTGGACCGGCTACCGCCTGTGGCCGGTGTCCTCGGTCGGCCTCAGCTCGGGATGAGCCGGCCGGTGTACCCCGCTTCGACGAGCCGCAGGTAGGCCTCGTGCACCTCGGCGGGCACGGGTTGCGGGGCGGCGAACCCGAGCTCGGCGTAGCGGGTGATGCGCTGCGTGTCGCCCACCAGCATGGTGATCACCCGGTCCGGGTCGCCGATGCTCTCGACGTAGTCCGCCAGCGACTGCCGGGTCGCGGCGCAGCGGAACTCCGCCTCGGGCCACCGCCGTTGCGCCGTCGCGAGCGCGCGGCGCTGCTGGTACGGGCGGGAGATCAGCGTGATCGTGGCGTGCAGCAGGCCCTGCTCGGCCAGCAGCGCGCGGGTGAGGTCGATGTTCTCGCCGGTGTTGGTGGCGGCCGGCTCCACGGTGATGGCCGCGTCGGGCACGCCGAGTTCCAGCGCGTGCTCCCGGAAGTGCACCGCCTCGCCGCGCGGGAACCGCTCGACGGTGGTGGGCGCGTTGGCGCCGGTGAACACGATCCGCGGGAACCAGCCCTCGTGGTACAGCTCGGCGGTGCGGGTGGCGACCCCGAGGTCGTGGCTGCCGAGCCCCACGCCCACGTCGCACCGGCGCGGCTCGTGCCGCAGGTCGTGGTAGTCCCACAACGTCCGCACGTCGGCGAGCAATTCGGTCGGTACCACCATCGGAACGCACCCCTCCGCTTCGGCTGTCAGCAGCCGGTCCTCACGCGGCGTCGCCGCCCGGTCATCACCCCGAACATCGGTCCTCGCGTCGAATCTCCGACGGGGTTTCCGAGAATGTCACAAGATCGGGTGGAGCGATCTCGGCCGAACGCCCGTTTCCGAGCATTCGGTCGGTGTCCGCTGGCACTGTGGGATCGTCGACGTCGTCGAGGAGAGGGGGCGAAGTGGTGAAGGCGAACGACGTGGCCGCGTACATCCTGCACCGGCGGGGGCCGATGACGGCCATGAAGTTGCAGAAGCTCGTGTACTACAGCCAGGCCTGGCACCTGGTGTGGGAGGAGCGCCCGCTCTTCGACGAGCCGATCCAGGCGTGGGCGAACGGCCCGGTGGTACCGGAGCTGTACGCCCGCCACCGCGGGAAGTTCCGGCTGAACGCCGAGGACGCCCTCGGCGGTGACCGGACGGTGCTGGACGAGGCGGAACGCGGCAGCGTGGAAGCGGTGCTCGACGCGTACGCGGACCGGTCCGCGCACTGGCTCAGCGAGCTCACCCACCGCGAAACACCGTGGCGGGAGGCGCGTTCCCGTGCGCGGCTGGGCGACGGTGAACGCGGCAGCGCCGTGATCGAGCACGCCGCCATGCACGAGTACTACGACGGGCTCACCGGCGCCGACGCGGACGCGGAGGACGTGTGAGCCGGAAGTCGCCGAAGAAGCAGCAGGCGGTGCCCGCCGGAAGCTCGGTGCCGAAGATGCACCGCGCGGCCGCACCGTCCGCGGAGAAGCGGCCTCGCCTCGCGCTGACCCCGGGAGAGCCCGGCACGAAGCTGATGGTCTCCCTGTCCAAGGTGGATCTGGACGGCAGCTGGTGCCTGACCCGCATCACCCCGGAAGACCACAAGACGTTGCTGCGCAGCATCAGCGCGTTCGAGTCCATGACGGTGAACGAGGTGATCCACAGCCACCAGCGTTCGCAGGACTACCCGCTGGGTGACCTGGCGAAGCGTGCCTGGGAGCGCCTGGTCGAGCTCGGGCTCGACGACCGCGACGTGATCCACCGGTTGCGGATCACCGGGGAGCGGCGGCTGTTCGGGTTCGTGGAGAACAACCGCTTCTACGCTCTCTGGTGGGACCCGCGGCACGAGGTGGTTCCCAGTCGCAAGAAGCACACCTGAACCGGGACGGCCTCGCGCCGCGGGTGTCGATCACTCCTCGCCGAGCGCCGCCAGGACGTCCGGGAGGGCCGCGCCGGTGTGGACGACGCCGAGGCGCTGGGTGGCGCGGGTCAGGGCCACGTACAGGTCGTTGAGCCCGCGCGCCGACTCGCCGAGGATCCGGTCCGGGTCGGCGACCAGCACCGAGTCGAACTCCAGCCCCTTCGCCTGCTCCACGGTGAGCACCACGGCCCGCGCTTCGAGGCCGTCCTCCTGGGCGCCCACCTCGGCCTCCGGCACCTGCTCGGCGATGCGGCCGCCGACCTCGGCGAGGTGTTCCGGCGGCAGCAGCACCGCGAGGGTGCCCTCGATGGCCGCGAGCTCGGCCCGCACCAGGTCCGGCAGTTCGGCGGCCAGCTCGGCCGCCGGCACCCGCCGCGTCCACGGCTCGTGCCCGCTGGTGCGCACCGAGGTCGGCGCCTCCAGGTCGGTGTCGAGCTCGTCGAGCACGTCCGCGGCGACCGCCATGATCTCGGCGGGCGTCCGGTAGTTGACGGTCAGCTCGGCGAGCTTCCACCGGTCCATCACGTACGGCGACAGCACCTCGTCCCACGACGCCGCGCCGCCGAGCGCCCCGGTCTGGGCGATGTCGCCGACGAGGGTCATCGACCGGCTGGGGCAGCGGCGCATCAGCACCCGCCACGCCATCGTGGACAGCTCCTGGGCTTCGTCGACGATGACGTGCCCGAAGGTCCAGGTGCGGTCCTCGGCGGCGCGTTCGGCGGCGGTGAGGTCGCTGCGGGTGCGGTGGCGCTGCGCGAGCAGTTCGGCGTCGAGCACGTCGGAGACGCGGAGCCGTTCCTCGTCGGCGATCTCCTCATCCTGCTCCATGATGTGCAGCACGCCCTGGGCGTAGGCGAGTTCCTCGCGCTCCTGCCGCGCCTGCTCCTCACGGGCCTTGGTGTCGTCCTCGCCGAGCAGTTCGGCCAGCTCGTCCAGCAGCGCGGCGTCCGCGGGCGTCCACGCCGACCCCGGCGCGCGCAGCAGCAGTTGCCGCTCCTGGTCGGTGAGGTGCTTGCGGGCGGCGGTGGTGAGCCGCTTCGGCACGCTGAGCAGGTCGTCGAGGAGCTGCTGCGGCGTCAGCTGCGGCCACAGCGAGTCGAGCACCTCGGTGACCGCGTCGTCGGCGCGCAGCTCGGCGCCGATGTCGTCCAGGTCGCGGCGGTCCAACAGGTCCCGGCCGAGCCGGTCGGCCACCTGCCTGGTCAGCCCGGAGACCATCTCCTTGCGGAAGATCTTGCGGGCGTGGTTGTGCGGCTTGCGGGACCGGCGGGCGCGGCTGCGGGCGTGCGAGACGAGGTTCTTGCCGATGGTCAGCGGCTCCCGGTCGAACAGCACCTCGATCGGTTCCCGCGGCACCCGCTGGCGGTCCCGCACGGCCGAGTTCAGCACCTGCACCATCGCGCCGCGGCCCTTGATCTCCGCGGCCTCCGCCGGTTCGAGGGCGGTGGCGTCGATGCCGGGGAACAGCTGCCCGGCGGTGGACAGCAGCACGCCGGTCTCGCCGAGCGACGGCAGCACCTGCCCGATGTAGCGCAGGAACGTCGAGTTCGGCCCGACCACGAGCACGCCGCGCTTGGTCAGCTGCTCGCGGTAGGTGTAGAGCAGGAACGCGGCGCGGTGCAGCGCGACCGCCGTCTTGCCGGTGCCCGGCCCGCCCTGCACCACCAGCACCCCGTTCATGGGGGCGCGGATGATGCGGTCCTGCTCGGCCTGGATGGTGGCGACGATGTCGCCCATCTGGCCGGTGCGGCGCGCGTCGAGCGCGGCCAGCAGCGTGGCCTCCCCGGCGAGGCCGAGGTCGCTGCCCTGCTCGCCGGCGTCCAGGTCGAGGATCTCGTCCTCGAGGTCCACCACGGTGCGCCACTTGCTGCGCAGGTGGCGGCGCCGCCACACGCCTTCGCGGGCGGCGGCGGTGGCCAGGTAGAACGGACGCGCCGCCGGGGCGCGCCAGTCGATCAGCAGCGGCTCGTACTCCCGCTCCTCGTCGAACAGGCCGATCCGTCCGATGTGGAAGACCTCGTCGCTGTCCAGGTCCAGGCGCCCGAAGCACAACCCGTGCTCGACCGCGCTGAGCTGGGTCAGCTTGTCGGTGTACATGGTGGTGGAGATGTCGCGCTCGGTCCGGGCCTGCGGCGTCCCGCCGGTTTCGCGCAGCGTGTCGGTGAGCCGCTTCGTGGCGTCCCGGCGGAGTTCGTCGAGTTTGTCGTAGAGCGTCGAGACGTACTGCTGCTCGGCGGCTAGGTCGTCGGTGCGGTCGGGTCCCCGATCAGCTCGGGCATTGGACAACTTGGTTCCACCTCGTGCTCAACCGTGATGTGCCGGACGGATGTGCCGGACGGGTGCGATGCGTCCCTGGCGAAAGTCCGACCAACCATCATACCGGCCGCGGGAGCGGTCCCTCCGGCTACAGCAGCAGCTCCAGGAGGCAGATCACCGCGAACGAGACGACGGACAGGATGGTCTCCATCGCCGACCAGGTCTTGAGGGTCTGCCCGACGGTCATCCCGAAGTACTCCTTCACGAGCCAGAACCCGGCGTCGTTGAGGTGCGAGAAGAACACCGAACCGGATCCGATGGCCAGCGCGACCAGCGCCCCGTGCACCGGGTCCAGCCCGGCGACCAGCGGCGCGACCATCCCGGCGGCGGAGATGGTGGCGACGGTCGCGGAACCGGTGGCGACCCGGATGCCGACGGCGATCAGCCAGGCCAGCACCAGCGGCGACAGGTGGGCGCCCGCGGCCAGGTCGGTGATCATCGTGTTGACGCCGGATTCGACGAGGGTCTCCTTGAACCCGCCGCCCGCGCCGACGATGAGGATGATCCCGGCGACCGGCGGCAGCGAGGAGCCGACGATGCCGGAGAGCCGTTCGCGCCCGATCCCGGAGCGCGGCCCGAGCGTGCCCATGGCCAGCAGCACGGTCAGCGCCAGCGCCACCACCGGCGTGCCGAGGGTGTCCAGCACCGCGTAGGCGCCCGTGCCCTCGGTCAGCGCCAGGTCGGCGACGGACTTGCCGAGCATCAGCAGCACCGGTAGCAGCAGCATCAGCACCGACAGCGCGAACCCGGGCCGCCTGCCCTCGCTGTCCGGGCCGGGGGCCTTGCCGAGCAGCGTGGACGCGGCGGGCAGCTCGACCCGCTTCGCGATGAACGAGCCGAACACGGGTCCGGCGACGATGGCGGTGGGGATGGCCACCACGATGCCGAGCGCGAGCGTGGTGCCCAGGTCGACGCCGAGCGCGTCCACCGCGGCCAGCGGCCCCGGGTGCGGCGGTACCAGCCCGTGCAGGATGGACAGCCCGGCGAGCGCGGGGATCCCGATCCGCAGCATCGGCTGCTCGGAGCGGGCCGCGACCATGACCACGACCGGCACCAGCAGCACGACGCCGACCTCGAAGAACATCGGCAGGCCGAGCAACGCCGCGATGAACACCATCGCCCACGGCAGGGTGCGGCGGGTGGTGCGCGCGAGCACGGTCTCCACGATCTGCTCGGCGCCGCCGGTGTCGGTGAGCAGCCTGCCGAGCATGGCTCCGAGCGCGACGAGCAGCCCCACGTCCCCGACGGTCGAGCCGAGCCCTTCGGTGAAGGTGTCGACGAGGTCGGCGAACGGCATCCCGGCGGTGACGCCGAGGGTGGTGGCGCCCAGCGCGAGCGCCAGGAACGGGTGCAGCTTCACCCAGCTGATCAGCAGGACGATGACGGCGATGCCGGCGACCGCGGCGGCCAGCAGGCGGGTGTCATGGCCGGTCCAGGCTGCGGGCGGGGCCTGCGCGAGCAGGGCTGCGGTCGGGTGCGGCAATGGCATGGGGGCTCCTCGCTGAGCTCGGTCGCGGCCCAGCCTAGGAGTAGATCCCCAATAAGTATGACTTTTGGGTCAGGTGAACCGATTAAGTCGGCTCTGTTAGCCGGGTCACCGGCATAGTGCGGTCAGGCGCCCGCGGCCTCCGGGGCGTTGCTGGAAGAGTGGGCCGTCGACGGAAGGAGCCCGGTGAGCGGCGGATTGCACGGGCAGGTGGTCGACGTGCTCGGCCACGAGATCAGCGCGGGAGTGCACCCGCCGGGCAGCGTGCTGCGGATCGACGGGCTGGAGGAGCGGTTCGGCATCTCCCGCAGCGTCGCCCGCGAGGTGGTGCGCACCCTGGCCTCGATCCGGCTGGTGGTCAGCCGCAAGCGCGTCGGCGTGGTGGTGCGCCCGCGCGCCGAGTGGAACACCTTCGACCCGGCGCTGATCCGCTGGCTGCTGGCGGTGGATCGGTCCGCGCAGGTCCGCACGCTGGCCGAGCTGCGCACCGCGGTCGAACCGGTCGCCGCGGCCGCCGCGGCCCGCAACGCCGGTCACGAGCAGGCGGCCCGGCTGGTCGCGCTCGCCGAGCGGATGGTCGCCACCGCCCGCGCCGGCGACCTGGAGACCTTCCTGGAGGCCGACGTCGCCTTCCACGGGCTGGTGCTGGCCGCCTCCGGCAACGAGATGTTCGCGCAGCTGGAGGACGTCTTCGGCGAGGTCCTGCGCTGGCGGACCGGCCGCGGCCTCATGCCGGAGCACCCGAAGCCGGTCGCGCTCCGGCTGCACTGCGAGATCGCCGAGTGCGTCCGCGGCGGGGATCCGGCGCGCGCCGAAGCGGCGATGCGCGAACTGGTGGAGGAGGCGTTCGAAGGCACCCTGGAGAGCCTCGACGCCGAACGGCGCGCCACCGGGACCGCTCAGTAGCCCTCGTACGAGCCGCCGGAGCTCACGCCCTGCACGCCGGGCACGTTCGAGATCGAGCCGTACCGGTCGATGGAGTAGCGGGTGGCGGCGACGATGTTGTCCACCGGGTTCCAGATGTCCTGGTGCCCCGGCACCGCGTACGAGTGGAACGTCGGGTCGATCGTCTGCATCAGGCCCTTCGACGGGGTGCCCGCCGCGGCGTTCGAGTCCCAGCCGTTGGCCGCGGCCGGGTCGCCACCGGACTCGTGCAGGATGATCGTGCGCAGCGCGGACGGGTCGATCTGCTCGCGGGGGACGCCGTTCGCTTCGAGGACCGCGGTGGCCTGGCTGATCCAGCCGTCGACGGGGTCGGTGGGCGCGCCGTCCAGCCCGGGACCGGTGTTCGGGGGACTCACCGGTCCGGGCTGGACGTGCCCGGCAGCCGCTTCAGGAGCGGCGCGGACCTGGGGGGCGTGCTCGACCGCGGGGTGGGGGGGGGGCGGGGGGGGGCGGGGGGGGGGGGGGGGCCGCGGACGGTGCTGAGCACGCCGGTGGCGACGATCGCGGCACCGATCTGGGCCGTCCGCATCCGGGGGGTGAGGCGGTGCGGGCCGATGGCGGTGCCGACGTTCCACAACTCGCGCAGCTGCGGGACCGTCTTCTCCTGCAGGCGCCGCAGCGTCGCCGGAGTCTTGCGCTCGGGGGTGGGC
>NZ_JAIUKC010000059.1:0-3204 GCF_020177435.1 Saccharopolyspora sp. 7B
CCCCCCCCGGGGGTTCTCCGCGGCTCCCCCGCGCGCACCGGGTTTTCGAATGTGGCGGAGCCACCTGCGAAAACGATCCCGCAGCGAGGAAACCGCTGAGGTTCCGCCACCCGACCACGACGCGGCAGAAGCAGCGAGAACAGGCATCAGCCCTCGACGACCGCCGTCGCTTCCAGTTCGACGAGCATGTCCGGCTCGGCGAGGGCGGCCACCCCGATGCCGGTGAACGGGGGCAGCACGGCCCCGCCCAGCTGCGCGCTCGCCCGCGCGCGCCCCGCCATGAACTGCTCGAACTTCTCCGGCGTCCAGTCCACGAGGTAGGCGGTCAGCTTCGCCACGTCCGCGAACGAGGCGCCCGCCGCCGCCAGCGCGGTGGCGACGTTGAGGTACACCTGCTCGACCTGCGCGGCGAGATCGCCCGTCCCGACCCGGTCGCCGTGCGCGTCCCGGGCGACCTGCCCGGCGACGAACACCAGCTTCGAGCCGGTGGCGACCGACACCTGCCGGTACAGCTCGACCTCCGGCAGCCCGTCCGGGTTCACCAGCGTGATGGCCATCGAGTTCCTCCGTGCTCTCTTGTGGTTACCGGGAAACCGTAGGAGAGTGTCGCGTGATGTGGAAGAACGCACTTTTTCGTAACCGGGGAACCTGATGGGAACCACGAACTTCACCAGCCCGCTCGAAGACGAGGCCGACCTGCGGCGCGCCGACTCCCTCGCCCGGGAGATCTTCACCGAGGTCGCCAACAAGTGGGCGTTCCTGATCATCGATCTGCTCGGGGAGGAGCGCAGCCTGCGCTTCAGCGAGCTGCGCGCGCGGATCGAGGGCATCAGCCACAAGATGCTCACCCAGAACCTGCGGATGCTGGAGCGCAACGGCCTGCTGGACCGCACCGTGCACCCCACCGTGCCGCCGCGGGTGGACTACGAGCTCACCGAACCGGGACGGGCGCTGCGCCAGGTCGTGCACGGGATGTGCGACTGGACCCACACCTACCTAACGAACATCGACGCTTCCCGCCGTGAATTTGACGGATAGGTGGTTCGTTTGCGGAGGGGTGGGGTGGCGGAACCTCAGCGCTTCCCTCGCTGCGGGATCGATTTCACAGGTGGCTCCGCCACATGAGAAATCGCTGTCCTCGCGAGGAAAGCGCTGAGAACCCGCTGCGGTGCCGGTTGCTCTGGTGGTCGTCAGCTCAGCGGCTGCGCCGCTGACAGGCAATGGACTGAGAGGCGGTTGGGGGTTCAGGGTTTTGGGTGAGGGTTGCCATTGCTCGGTCGAATTCCCAGAAGGCTCGCATCGAGATGAGCAGGCCGGTGTCGTCCACGCGGTAGAGGAAGACGCCGTCGGCGTCCATCGTCGCGCCGTCGGGGAGGTGGGTGCGGATGCGGCCGGTGTTGGCGACCTCCGAGCCGGCGGCGAACGAGTCGTGCACGTGGAAGTGCAGGCTCGCCGCCCCGGCGATCACCGAGTCCCAGAACGCGCCGATCGCCGCCGTGCCCCGATGCCCCTGCCCGGACGGGTCCAGCGGGGACGGGCCCACCGGGTCCTGCACCAGCGCGTCCGCGGCGAACAGCGCCAGCCAGTCCGCCTTCGCGCCGCGCGCCACCGCCGCCATCGAGGCCCGCGCCGCCCGCCGCGCCGGGTGGTCGGCCTCGGTCGCGTCCCACCGCACCGAACCGGTCATCGTCGCCTCCGTCGCATCCGGGCCGCTCATCCGGCCGCCGCCAGCGGGTGGATCACCTCGTCGGCGAAGCGCCGCAGCGAATCCCGCTTCACCTCGATGTCCGCGTCGAAACCGTGGCCGTCGAGCACCCACGGCACCACGATCGCATCGGTCACGCCCGCCGCCTCCTGCTCCCGGTAGCCGTCCGCGCCGAATCGGTCCACGCACACCGCCTGGATCTCGAAGGGCTCCGCCTCGCGGCCGAACTCGGCGCGCAGCTCGCCGAGCCGGGCGATGGTGGTGCGCAGCTCGGCGATCCGCATCATCGCCGAGGACCAGCCGTCCCCGCGGGCCGCCGCCCGCCGCAGCGCCCGCTCGGTGTGCCCGCCGACGTAGATCGGCACTCGGCGGCCGGGGGCGGGGGACATCTGCAGCCGGTCGAAGTCGAAGAACTCGCCGTGGTGCTCCACCATCCCGCCGCCGAGCACCAGGCGCAGCACCTCGATCGCCTCGTCCACCCGCGCTCCGCGCCGCTCGAACGGCGCCCCGCACCACTCGAACTCCTCCGGCGTCCAGCCGATGCCGACGCCGAGCCCGAACCGGTCCCCGGTCAGCGCCGCCACCGACGCCACCTGCCGCGCCAGCAGCAGCGGATTGCGCGGGCCCAGCTTCAGCACCGAGGTGTAGAACCGCAGCCGCTCGGTCACCGCGCCCATCGCCGCGGCCGCCACCAGCGGATCGGTCCACGGCGTCTCCTCGGTCCACATCCGCTCGCCGTCGGGGGTGTACGGGTAGTCGGCGGCGACGTGCTCGGAGTAGAACAGCGAGTCCGGCAGCGCGATCGCGGCGAACCCGGCCTCCTCCGCCGCGCGTGCCAGCGCGGTCAGCTCCGGCAGCGGGCACATGGCCACGGACAACGTGAACTCCATCAGCGCTCCCCGGGCCGCGCGGCGCCCACGACCCACATCGAGAAGTATTGCGAGCCCCCGCCGTAGGCGTGCCCGAGCGCGGTGCGCGCCCCGTCCACCTGGTGCTCGCCCGCCCGGCCCATCACCTGCATCGCCGCCTCGGCGAACCGCAGCATCCCGGAGGCGCCGATCGGGTTCGACGACAGCACACCACCGGACGGGTTCACCGGCAGCCTGCCGCCGATCGCGGTCTCGCCCGCCTCGGTGAGCTTCCAGCCCTCGCCCTCGGCGGCGAAACCCAGGTTCTCCAGCCACATCGGCTCGAACCAGGAGAACGGCACGTAGAGCTCGGCGACGTCCACTTCGGACATCGGGTCGTTGATGCCGCCCTGCGCCCACAGCGCCGCCGCCGCGTCCCGCCCGGCCTGCGGGCTCACCTGGTCGCGGCCGGCGAACGTGGTCGGCTCGGTGCGCATCGCCGTGGCGTGGATCCAGGCCACCGGGCGGGCGGGGGCCGCGGCGGCGGGGGGGGGGGGGGGGCCCCGCGCCCCCCCCCCCCCCCCGCGCCGGGGGGGGGGGGGGGGGGGGGGGGGGGGGGGCCCCCCCCCCGCGGGGGGGCCCCCCCCCCCC
>NZ_JAIUKC010000059.1:3212-21986 GCF_020177435.1 Saccharopolyspora sp. 7B
CGCGCCCCGGCCGCGCCGCGCCGCCGTGGGGGGGGCGGGGGGGGGCGCGGCGGGCGGGGGGGGGGGGGGGGGCGGCGGGGGGGGGGGGGCCCCCCGGCCGGGGGGGGGGGGGGGCCCGCGGCGGCGTGCTCGTCGCCGAGCACCATCGCGCACGCCCCGTCCGAGGACGGGCAGGTCTCGTCGTAGCGGATCGGATCCCACAGCATCTGCGAGGCCAGCACCGATTCCACCGTCAGGTCCGCCTGCCGCACGTGCGCCCACGGGTTGCGGCTGCCGTTGCGCCGGTCCTTGACCGCCACCATCGCCCCGATGTGCGGCGGGGCGCCGGAACGGCGGATGTAGGAGCGCACGTGCGGGGCGAAGTAGCCGCCCGCGCCCGCGCCCACCGGCATCGAGAACGGCGGCATGATCGACAGCGCCCACATGGCGTTCGACTCGGACTGCTTCTCGAACGCCACCGCCAGCACGCGGCGGTGCACCCCGGCCTGCACCAGGCTCGCCGCCACGTTCGCGGTCGAGCCGCCCACGGAACCGGCGGTGTGCACCCGCAGCAGCGGTTTCCCGGTGGCGCCCAACGCATCGGCGAGCACCAGCTCCGGCATCATCACACCCTCGAACAGGTCGGGGGCCTTGCCGACGACGACCGCGTCCACCTCGTCCCAGCCGACCTCGGCGTCGGCCATCGCCCGGTCCACCGCCTCCCGGCACAACCCGGCCATCGACACGTCGGTGCGGCGGCTGGCGTGCCGGGTCTGGCCGGTTCCGAGCACCGCGGCGATCTGCTTGCCCATCAGCCCTCCATCACGCACACGAGGTTCTGCTGCAACGCGGGTCCGCTGGTGGCGTGCGCGAGGACCTTTCCCGCCTCGCCCGACCACACGCGCCGCGCCGCCTCGCCGATCCGGGTGAGCCCGGCGGCGAACATCGGATTGCCGCACAACGCCCCGCCCGAGGGGTTGATCCGCACCGACCCGCCGAGGCCGAGGGCGTCGCGCAGCAGCAGCTCCTGGTGGGTGAACGGCGCGTGCAGCTCGGCGAGCTCGACGCCGTCGGCGCCCGCCGCCCGCCCCGCGTCCGCGGTGGACGGTGAAGCGGTGAGGTCCCGGCCGCCCAGCTCGGCCGACTCGATGCGGTGTTCCACCCCGGTGATCCACGCCGGGCGGTCCCGCAGTTCCCGGGCCCGCCCCGCGCTCGCCAGCAGCACCGCCGAGGCTCCGTCGGTGATCGGCGCGCAGTCGTGCGCGCGCAGCGGATCCGCCAGGTACGGCCGCGCCAGCAGCTCCGCGACCAGCACCCGGCCGGACAGCTGCGCGTGCGGGTTGTGCTCGGCGTCGGCGCGCGAGCGGGCCGCGACCTCCGCCATGTCCTGCTCGGCGAACGCCCCGGACTCCAGGCCGAGCCGCGCCTGCAACCCCGCGACGCCCACCGAGTCCGGCCACAGCGGCGCGGCGAAGTACGGGTCCAGCTGCATCGCCAGCACCCGCCGCAGCTCACCCGCCGAGGACTTGCCGAAGCCGTACACCAGCGCCGTGTCCACCTCGCCGGCGCGGATCTTCACCCACGCCTCGTACAGCGCCCACGCCGCGTCCATCTCCACGTGCGACTCGTTGATCGGCGGGAACGCGCCGATCGCGTCGATCGCCGCGATGAACGAGAACGCCCGGCCCGCCAGGTAGTCCGAGGAACCCGAGCACCAGAAACCCACGTCCTCCGTGCGCATCCCGGCGCCGGAGAGCAGTTCCTCGAACACCGGCACCAGCATCTCCACGCCGTTCGTGGTGCCGCTGGTGGCGCGGACGTTCGGCGCCTGGGCGAAACCCACGACGGCCACATCGCTGTCGGTCATGCGCGCTCCCAACGCCGGCGGGCGGTCACAGGTGGTGGGCGTAGGACTCGTACGGCGCGTCCGGTTCACCGGACGGGCGGAAGTGGTCGATGTTGCGCAACGTCGTGTCCCACTCGGCGCGCGGCTTCCACTCCGCCCGCACCCGCATGCCCATCCGGACCTCCTCGGCCGCGCACCCCAGCACCAGGTGCAGGAACGCGATGTCCGCACCGTCGAGCAGCACGTAGGCCGCGACGTAGGGCGGGGTGATGCGCTGGCCCAGGAACGGGACGTTGACGATGCAGAACGTCGTGACGATTCCGGTGTCCGGGAGCTCCACCTCCTGCTCGGTGGGCACGCCGTCGGTGGGGCAGGCGCCGCGCGGCGGGATGTAGACCTTGCGGCAGGCCGGGCACCGCTGGCCCAGCAACCGGCCCTCGGCGAGGCCGCGCAGGTAGCGGCTCTCCTCCGGGGAGGCGGAATGCCGGTAGTGCAGGTGGATCGGGGTGGTCAGCAGCTGCACGGGTTCGAGGCCGGAGTCGTCCCGCGGCGCGGAGGAGGTGGTGTTGCCGGGCGCACCGGCATCACCGGGTGAATCGGTGTCGCCGGGAGAACCGGAACCGCCGGGCGAATCGGTGTCGCCGAGGGAATCGGGACCGTCGGGAACCGGGTCGAAGCAGGCGATGTCCCGGATGCCGCCGACCCGTTCCGCCGCCCACCGCGCCCGCACCCGCATCCCGGTGCGCATCCGGTCCGGCGACCCGCCGTCCACCGCGTGCAGCAGCGCGGTGTCCGCCCCGTCCAGCCGCACCAACGCCCAGGCGAACGCGTGCGGCAGCGGCTGGCCTTCGAGCGGTTCCGGGATCCACGACCAGCTGCGCACCGTCCCGGTGTCGCCGACCTCGACGAGCTCGTCGAGCGGGGCGGCGGTGACCGGGTCGTGCTCGACGGCGGGCACGTGCACCCGGCCGTCCGAGCCGCGCACCCCGGTGATCCGCCGCTGCCGCAACCCGGCGGCGAAGCGGCCGAGCACGGGGCCCGGCGAACGGGTGTAGTCGAAGCCGACTTCGAGCGGGGCGCTGAGCGGTTCCGCGATCTCGGTCACGCGATGAAGTGAAACATGTTCTCGCCAAGGCGGCAACGTTCGGCGCACGATGGGGGCAGCCGCGGCCACCCGGCCGCACCCCGACGCGAGGAGGCCCGCCGTGCGGCTCGGACTGCAACTCGGATATTGGGGAGCGGCGCCCCCGGCGGACGCCCCGGCACTGGTCGCCGCCGCCGAATCCGCCGGTTTCGACGGGGTCTTCGCCGCCGAGTCCTGGGGTTCCGACGCGTTCACCCCGCTGGCCTGGTGGGGCAGCGCCACCAGCCGGGTGCGGCTGGGCACCTCGGTGGCGCAGCTGTCCGCGCGGTCCCCGGCGGCCTGCGCGATGCACGCGCTCACCCTCGACCACCTCTCCGGCGGGCGCCACGTGCTCGGGCTCGGCGTCTCCGGGCCGCAGGTCGTGGAGGGCTGGTACGGCGCCCCGTTCGGGAAACCCTTGGCGCGCACCAGGGAATACGTCGACGTGGTGCGCCAGGTGCTGGCCCGCGAGGCGCCGGTGCGCAACGACGGCCCGCACTACCCGCTGCCGGCCACCGGTCCGGGCGCGCTCGGGCTCGGCAAGTCGCTGCGGCCGATCACCCATCCGCTGCGCGCGGACCTGCCGATCTGGCTCGGCGCCGAGGGGCCGCGCAACGTGGCGCAGACCGCGGAGATCGCCGACGGCTGGATCGCGGTGTACTTCTCGCTGCGCGCCGCCCCGCTCTACCAGCAGTGGCTCGCCGACGGCTTCGCCCGGCCCGGTGCGCGGCGGGACCGCGCCGGGTTCGAGGTCGCCGCCACGTGCCAGGTCGTGGTCACCGACGATCCGGCCGCGGCGAAGGAGCAGGTCAAGCCGTCGCTGGCACTCTACATCGGCGGCATGGGCGCGACCCGGATGAACTTCCACGCCGACCTGTTCCGGCGGATGGGCTACACCGCCGCGGTCGAGGAGATCACCGCGCACTTCCAGGCCGGGCGCCGCGCCGAGGCCGTCGCCGCGGTGCCGGACGAGCTGGTGGACGACGTCGCCATCATCGGCGACCGCGAGCAGGTCCGCGCCGGGGTCCGCGCCTGGCGGCGGGCCGGGGTGGACGTGCTGCTGGTGGGCTGCCGGGACGTCGCGCAGCTGCACGCGGTGGCGGACGCGGTGCTCGGCGCGGACGACGAGCCCTTGCCGTCGAAGTGAAACGCGTTCTAGCTTGGTGGGAACCGCCGGCCCCCGGGAACAGGAGTGCGCCGTGACCGACATCGGACTCTGGAACATCGCCGCCGAACATCCCGGCCGCACCGCGCTGATCACCCCGGAGGAGCGGGAGATCGGCTACGGCGAACTCGCCGCCGAGGCCGACCGGCTCGGCCGCGGCTGGCAGGCGATGGGGCTCGAACCCGGCGACAGCGTGGTGCTGCTGCTGCCGAACGGACCCGAGCTGCTCGCCGCCTACTTCGCCGCGCTGCAGACCGGGCTGTACGTGGTCACGGTGAACTGGCACCTCGTCGGCGCCGAGATCGCCTACATCCTCGGCGACAGCGGGGCGAAGGCGTTCCTCGCGCACGAGCGCTTCGCCGCGGCCGCCACCGATGCCGCCGACCGCGCCGAGCTGGACGAGCACCGCCGGTTCGCCGTCGGCGAGGTCCCGGGGTTCCGGCCGCTGGCCGAGCTCGGCGCGGGCGCCCCCGCGACCGGCCCGGACGTGCGCACCGCGGGCTCGCCGATGCTCTACACCTCCGGCACCACCGGCAGGCCCAAGGGCGTCCGCCGGGCGCTGACCGGCGCCGATCCCGACCAAGTCCCGGTGTACTCGCAGTGGTTCTTCGGCATCTTCGGGCTGGAACCGTTCGACGGGCACGTGCACCTGTGCGGCTCGCCGCTGTACCACACCGCGGTGCTCAACTTCGCGAGCATTTCGCTGCAGCTGGGCCATCCGGTGGTGCTGGTGGACCGGTGGGACCCGGAGCGGATGCTCGCGCTAGTCGAGCGGCACCGGGTGACGCACACGCACGTGGTGCCGACCCAGTTCCACCGGCTGCTGGCGCTGCCCGAGCAGGTGCGGGAGCGCTACGACGTCTCCTCGATGCGCGTCGCCATCCACGGAGCCGCGCCTTGCCCGATCGAGGTGAAGCAGCGGATGCTCGACTGGTGGGGGCCGGTGGTCGTCGAGTACTACGCGGCCACCGAGGGCGGCGGCACCGTGATCCCCGCCGCCGAGTGGCTGCGCAAACCCGGTTCGGTCGGCCGGGCCTGGCCCGGGTCGGTGGTGCGGGTGCTCGACGACGACGGGGCGGAGCTGCCGCCGGGGGAGGTCGGGACCGTGTACATGCGGATGGGCACCTCCAGCTTCGAGTACCACCAGGCCCCGGAGAAGACCCGCGAGGGACGCGTCGGCGACCTGTTCACCCTCGGCGACGTCGGGTACCTCGACGAGGACGGGTACCTGTACCTGCGGGACCGCAAGAGCGACCTGATCATCTCGGGCGGGGTGAACATCTACCCGGCGGAGATCGAGAACGCGCTTTCGGTGCACCCGAAGGTCGCCGACGTCGCCGTGTTCGGCGTGCCGCACGAGGACTGGGGCGAGCAGGTCAAGGCCGTCGTGCAGCCCGCGCCCGGTGTCGCGGGGGAGGAGGCGCTCACCGCGGAACTGCTGGAGTTCGCCGCGGACCGCATCGCCGGGTTCAAGTTGCCGCGCATCGTCGACTACACCGACGAACTCCCGCGCGACCCCAACGGCAAGCTCTACAAACGCAAGCTCAAGTCCTGACCGCACTCGCCCGGACGGTTCAGGTGAACGGCTCCGCCCGATCGGACGGGCCGTTCACCCGGCGGTCATTCGCCGCGGAAGCGGGGCGTGCGCTTCTCCGCGAAGGCGCGGGGGCCCTCCTTCGCGTCGGCGCTGCGGAAGACCTCCAGGCCCAGCCGGGTGTCGACCTGGAAGGCCTCCTGTTCCGGCATGCCTTCGGTCTCGCGCATGGTGCGCAGGATCGCGCGCACCGCCAGCGGCCCGTTCGCGGCCACGAGCTCGGCGAGTTCCAGCGCGGTCGGCAGCGCCTCGCCGTCCGGCACCACCCGGCCGATGAGCCCGACGTCCGCGGCCTCCTCGGCGCTGAGGTGCCTGCCGGTCAGCAGGATCTCGGCGGCCCGCGCGTAGGGGATCTGCCGCGGCAGCCGCACCGCGGAACCGCCGAGGGGGAACAGGCCCCACCGGCACTCCGAGACGCCGAACCGCGCGCTGCGGCCCGCGATCCGGATGTCGGTGGCCTGCAGGATCTCGGTGCCGCCCGCGACGGCCGGGCCTTCGACGGCGGCGATGAGCGGTTTGGTGAGCCTGCGGCCCTTCAGCAGCGGTTCGATCACCGACAGGTCCCGCCCCGCCGTGGTGTCGCCGGGGTGGCTGCTGGTCATGGCCTTGAGGTCCGCGCCGGCGCAGAACGCGCCGCCCGCGCCGGTGAGCACGCAGGCGCGGATGTCGGGATCGGCGTCCACCTCGTCCCAGGCGCGCTGCATGATCGCCATCATCTCGGCGGACAGCGCGTTGCGGGCTTCGGGCCGGTTGAGCGTCACGACCAGCACCGGACCGCGCCGGTCCACCAGGCAGTGCGGGGATGTTCCGGACATGCGTTCCTCCCGGGGTGCGAGCGGGAAAGCCTTGCAGGGAAACGTGAACCGATCGGCCCGTTGCCTCGAACGATAACATGTTCTAATTTCGATCGGGTGGCACACAACATCGCGGATCTCTTCGAGCACGCCGTCGACCTGACACCCGAGCGCGTCGCCGTGATCTGCGGCGAGCGCCGGGCCACCTTCGCCGAACTGGAACGCCGATCGAACCGGCTCGCCCACCACTGGGCCGACCGCGGGCTGGGCCGGGGCTCGCACATCGGGGTGCACACCCGCAACCGCATCGAAGCCCTCGAAGCCATGCTGGCCGCGTACAAGCTGCGCGCGGTCGCGGTCAACGTCAACTACCGCTACGTGGCGGGAGAACTGCGCTACCTCTACGAGGACGCCGACCTCGTCGCACTGGTGCACGAACGCCGCTACGCCGACCGGGTGGCGC
Source organism: Saccharopolyspora sp. 7B (assembly GCF_020177435.1). Lineage (NCBI taxonomy): Bacteria > Bacillati > Actinomycetota > Actinomycetes > Pseudonocardiales > Pseudonocardiaceae > Saccharopolyspora > Saccharopolyspora sp. 7B. Next base: position 10,177 of record NZ_JAIUKC010000059.1, read on the forward strand.
AGGCGCTGCCGCCCGGGCTGCGGCACGTGCTCGTCCTGGAAGACGGCAGCGACCTGGACTGCGACGCGACCCCCTACGAGACCGCCCTCGCCGAGGGCTCCGACGAGCGCGACTTCCCGGCCCGCTCCGACGACGACCTGTTCCTGCTCTACACCGGCGGCACCACCGGCGACCCGAAGGGCGTGATGTGGCGCCACGAAGACGTCTGGCGCACCCTCGGCGGCGGCATCGACTTCATGACCGGCGAACCGATGGCCGACGAGTGGCAGCAGGCCCGCGATGGCGCCGCGAACGGCGGGCTGGTGCGCTTGCCGGCCGCCCCGTTCATCCACGGTGCCGCGCAGTGGGCCGCCTTCGGGAACCTGTTCGCCTGCAGCCCCGTCGTGATCGTCCCCGAGTTCGACCCGCACGAGATCTGGCGCGCCGTCGAACGCCACGGCGTGCACGTCCTGGCCATCACCGGCGACGCGATGGCCCGGCCGCTGATCGAAGCGCTGCACGAGGGCGAGCACGACGTGTCCTCGCTGGTCGCGATCTCCAGCAGCGCCGCGCTGTTCTCCCCGTCGGTGCAGCGCCAGTACCTCGACGCGCTGCCCGGCGTGCTGCTCACCGACTCCATCGGCAGCTCCGAAACCGGGTTCAGCGGCATCGGCGTGCTCAGCGCGGACACCTCGACCACCGGCGGGCCCCGGGTGAACGCCGACGCGGCCACCGCGATCATCGGCCGGGACGGGACGCTGCTGCCGCCGGACTCGACCGAGGTCGGGCTGCTCGCCCGCTCCGGGCACGTGCCGCTGGGCTACTACAAGGACCCGGACAAGACCGGCGCGGTGTTCGTGGAGATCGACGGCACCCGCTACGTGGTGCCCGGCGACTACGCCCGCTACGAAGCCGACGGCACCGTCACCATGCTCGGCCGCGGCTCGATGTCGGTGAACACCGGCGGCGAGAAGGTCTACCCCGAAGAGGTCGAGGGCGTGCTCAAGGCGCACCCCGCCGTGTTCGACGCGCTCGTGTTCGGCGTCCCCGACGAGCGGCTCGGGCAGTGCGTGGCCGCCGTCGTGCAGACCCGCGACGGGGCCGCGCCCGTCTGGGACGACCTGGACCGGCACGCGCGCGAGCACATCGCCGGGTACAAGGTGCCGCGCAAGCTGTGGCTGGCGGGGGAGGTGCGCCGCTCGCCCAGCGGCAAGCCGGACTACCGGTGGGCCCGCGGGCTCGCCGAGCGGTTCCGGCCGAGCTGCGCCCGCTCCGGCAGAACTCCCGCCGCAGCAGCCGAATCCGGCCCGCAGCGCACCGCCGCCGAGAAGTCCGACCCACCCGCCGACGACCCCGGCTCCGCCGCGCGGGACGCGGCCGAAAGGACCCCCTGATGCGCACCGACCTCTGCGACCGGCTCGGCATCGAGCACCCGATCGTCGCCTTCACCCCGTCCGAGCACGTCGCCGCCGCCGTCAGCCGCGCGGGCGGGCTGGGGGTGCTCGGCTGCGTGCGGTTCAACGACGCCGCCGAGCTCGACGCGGTCCTGGACTGGATGGACCGCAACACCGGCGACCGCCCGTACGGCGTGGACGTCGTGATGCCCTCCACCGTGCCCACCGAAGGGTCCGATGTGGACCTGGCGGCGATGGTGCCGCAGCAGCACCGGGATTTCGTGCGCCGCACCCTCGACCGGCTCGGCGTGCCGGAGCTGCCCGCCGGGCAGGGGGCCGGGGACGCGGTGCTCGGCTGGCTGCACTCGGTGGCCCGCTCGCACGTGGACGTGGCGCTGCGGCACCCGGTCGCGCTCATCGCCAACGCGCTCGGTTCCCCGCCGCCGGACGTGATCGGCCGCGCCCACGAGCGCGGCGTGCAGGTCGCGGCGCTCGCCGGCAAGGCCGAGCACGCCCGCAGGCACGTCGAACAGGGCGTGGACCTGGTCGTGGCGCAGGGCCACGAGGCGGGCGGGCACACCGGCGAGATCGCCACCATGGTGCTGGTGCCGGAGGTCGTCGACGCCGTCGGCGACCGGGCCCCGGTGCTCGCCGCGGGCGGCATCGGCTCCGGGTGCCAGATCGCGGCCGCGCTGGCCCTGGGCGCGAGCGGGGCGTGGATGGGTTCGTACTGGCTGGCGACCCGCGAGTACGCGCAGACCACCGGCGGCTCGGCGATGCAGCGCGCGCTGGTCGCCGCGGGTTCCGCGGACACGGTGCGCACCCGCATCTACACCGGCAAACCGGCGCGGCTGCTCAAGACCCGCTGGACCGAGGCGTGGAGCGAACCGGACGCGCCCGAGCCGCTGCCGATGCCGCTGCAGAACATCCTGGTCAGCGAGGCGCACCAGCGGATCAGCGCGGCCGAGGACCCGGAGGTGGTCTCGATGCCGGTGGGGCAGGTCGTGGGCCGGATGAACGCGGTGCGCGGCGTCGACGAGCTGATGGGCGAGCTGCTCCACGAGGCCGACGACACCCTCGCCCGCCTGGGCCGCCTGCGCTGACGCCCGTCGTCCGGGGCGGGCCGATCCCCCCGCCGCGGCCGCCGGGGTGCGCGTCGGCGGCAGCGCCCTCGTCCGGTTCTGCCTGCAGGACCCCGACGCGGTGCAGCGGATGTGGGACCGGCGCGGTACCGGGTCGGTGAACGCGCCGTGGCGCACCGCGGTGCGCAGCAGCAGCGCCACCGCCGCGAAAAGGTAGCCCGGCAGCCGCACCCCCAGGATGGCCGCGCTCGGCTGGTTCCTGGTGCTCGGCGGCCCGGTCGCCGCCGCGGTGACCGGGTGGTCGCGGCAGGCCCTGGTCGCGAGCACGGTCCCGGCGGCCACCCCGCCCGACGTGTTCGGTGGCGGCCAGCCGTGGCAGGCGATGAGCGGCAACCCGTTCCCGTGGTTCGCGGTGCTGGCCGGGCTCGCCGCCCTGATCCTCGCCCGGATCATGCGGGAAGCCGTCCGGATGCGCGAGGACCTGGCGGGGACGGTGTGACCGCCGACGACGAGCCGCACGGCGTCCGCGTGCACCTGGACCGGCTGCTGGCCGAGCGGGACATGACCCTGACCGAGCTCGGCGACCGGATCGGCATCACCCTCGCGAACCTGTCGATCCTGAAGAACCAGCGGGCCAGGGCGATCCGGTTCTCCACGCTGGCCAAGATCTGCGGCGCTCGACTGCCAGCCCGGGGATCTGCTCAGCTTCGAGGAACCGGACGCGTAGCGCGGCGGTCCAGCTCGGCCGCCCGCTCCGGGGGCAGGACCTCGTAGACCGGGTCCGGCCCGGGACGCCACCACACCGGGTCCGGGCAGTTCCAGCGTTGGGCGGCGAGTTCGCGCTTGAGCACCTTGTGCGTGCCGGTGCGCGGCAGCTCCGCGGCGATGCGGACGAACCGCGGCAGCTGCTTCGGACCCAGATCCGGTTGCGCGGCCAGGAAATCACCGAGGTCGTCGAGCTCGTCGGCGAGCACCAGCGCCGCCATTACCTGGTCGCCGACCGCCGGGTCCGGCACCGCGTACACCGCGGCGTGCGCGATCGCCGGATGCCGCAGCAGCACCCGCTCGATCGGCGCGGCACCCAGGTTCTCCCCGCCCACCCGCAGCCATTCCGCGGAACGGCCCGCGAAGTAGCAGAACCCGTCCGCGTCGACGTAGCCGAGGTCGCCGGACCGGTACATGCCGCCGCCCATCCGCCGCGCGTCGTCCTCCGGCGCGCCGTAGTAGCCGGCGAACCAGCCGGCGCCCGCGGTGTTGACCAATTCGCCGACCGCCTCGTCCGGGTTGGCGAGCCGTCCGTCCCGGTCGAAGACCGCCACCGCGCACCGCCGCCCGGTGTCCGGGTGCAGCACCGCCACCCCCGGGCCGGGTCTGCCGAGCGAACCGGGTGGCGCGTCCGGGGTGCGGGCGATGGCGATGCCGCCTTCGGTGGAGCCGAACCCGTCCACCACCCGGCAGCCGAAGCGCTCCGCGAACCGCGCCAGGTCCCGCTCGGCGCCCTCGTTGCCGTAGGCGATCCGCAGCGGGTTGTCCGCGTCGTTCGGCCGCGGCGGCGTGGCCAGCACGTACGACAGGGGCGTGCCGACGTAGTTCGCGTAGGTGGCGCCGAACCGGCGCACGTCGGACAGGAACTCCGACGCGGAGAACCGGCGCCGCAACGAGATCGCCGCGCCCGCCGCCAGGCCCACCGCCCACCCGGCGAACAGTGCGTTCGAGTGGAACAGCGGCATCGAAACGTACGTGCCGTCCCGCCCGCCCAGCCGGAACCGGTCGGCGAGCATCCGGCCCGGGAACGCGACCTTGCCGTGCGTGCAGCGCACCGCCTTCGGCTCGCCGCCGGTGCCGGAGGTGAACAGCAGCGCGAACAGGTCGTCCGGGGTGGCGGGCACCGGGTCGAGCGGGGCGCCGCGGTGCGCGGCCAGCGCCCGCTCCCACTCCGGGGAGCCGAGCACCAGCACCTCGGCGTCGAGCTCGGCACTGTCCAGCAGCGGGGCGTGCCGCGGCTCGGTGATCACCAGAGCGCAGTCCGCGAGCCGCACGTCCCGAGCCAGCGCCGCGCCCCGGCGGCCCGGGTTGAGCCCGGCCAGCACGGTGCCGGACAGCGCGGCCGCGCCCAGCAGGAAGGAGAACTCCGGCACGTTGTCCAGCAGCACCCCGACGTGCGGCGGCCCGTCGGTGGGGTGCCGCGCGCGCAGCAGGGCCGCGAGTTCGGCGCTGCGCCGCACGTGCTCGGCCCAGCTCCACTCCCGGTCCTCGAAGCGCAGTCCGGGCCGCGCGTCGTCCGCGCGGGCCAGCAGCAGTTCGGTCACCGTCGGAGTCCGCTCAACCATGCCCGCTCCTCCCGTCGCTTCGATTTCCCACTGGTGTTGCGTAGCACTGGGGTGGCGGAACCTCAGCGGCTTCCTCGCTGCGGGATCGATTTCTGATGTATGTCCAACACACGGCGAAATCGCTGTCCTCGCGAGGAAGCCGCTGAGAACCCGCGGGTGGTCTTGTTGCTCTGGTGGTCGCTGCTCAGCGGCTTCGCCGCTGACAAGAAAACGACAAGGCCCAGTGGGCGCTACGCAACACGAGTGGAAGACAAGCCAGTCAGTCCAAGGAGATTTCGTCGGTGGCCAGCGCCTCGCCGATGCGGTGCAGCTGTGCGGTGGCGCCGCCGAGGACGAACTCGCGGCGCTTGGCGGCGGTGAAGTAGCGGTGCAGGTCGTGGTCCAGGTCGATGCCCGTGCCGCCGTGCACGTGGACCGCGGTGTGCGCCACGCGGTGCCCGGCTTCGGCGGCCCAGAACTTCGCGACGGCCACCTCGGCGGAGCACGGCAGGTCCTGCGCGGCGCGGCACGCGGCCTGCCACAGCGTGAGCCGGACGGCCTCCACGTCGACGTAGGCGTCGGCGAGCCGCTGCGAGACCGCCTGGAAGGTGCCGATCGGACGGTCGAACTGGACGCGTTCGCGGGCGTGCGCGGCGGTGAACTCCAGCGCCCGCTCCAGCACGCCGAGCTGTTCGGCGCACGCCCCGAGCGCGTACCGGTCGGCGAGCCACCGCGCGACCTCGGCGCCGCCGAGCAGCCGGTCCGCGTCGAGCGCGACCGCCGCCAGCTCCAGCACCGCTTCCGCGTCCCCGTCCACGACCTGCTGCGCCCGCACCGAGACGCCCGGGTCGGCGGCGGCGACCACGAACACCCGGGTGCCGTCCGGGGTCGTGGCGGGGACGAGGAACGCGTCGGCGACCGTCCCGGCGGGCACCGCGACCTTCGCGCCGTGCAGCACCCACCGCTCGTCCGCCCGTTCGGCGCGGGTCGCGGGCGGGTCCGGAACGGGTTCGGCGCCTTCGGCGAACGCGGCGGTGAGCACGAGCTCGCCGCCGCCCGCGGGCCGCGCCCAGCGCTCGCACTGCTGCTCGTCGCCGAACCGGGCGAGCGCACCCGCCCCGGCGACCAGCGACGCCAGGTACGGCACCGGAGCGACGGCGCGGCCCAGTTCCACCAGCACCGCGCACTGCTCCAGCGGCCCGCAGCCCCCGCCGCCGAGGGAATCGGGCAGCCCGGCGCCGAGCACGCCCGCCTTCGCCAGTTCCGCCCACAGCGCGCGGTCGAAGCGCTCCGGCCCGGATTCCACTTCGCGCAACCGCTCGCTGGTGACCCGGTCGGTCGTGATTCGGCGGGTCAGCTCGGTGAGGTCCTGCTGCTGCTCGGTGGGGGTGAAGTCCATCGCGGTGCTCCTCTGCGAGTGGTGGGTTCCGGCGCGCGTCACCGGCGGGCGCGCGGCAGGCCGAGGCCCGCGGTGGACACGATGTCGCGCTGCACCTCGTTGGTGCCGCCGCCGAAGGTGAGGATCAGCGCGGCCCGGTGCATCCGCTCGATCCGGCCGCGCAGCGCCGCACCCGGTGCGCCGCCGCGCACGTGAGCGGCGGGGCCGAGCACCTCCATCAGCAGCCGGTAGGCCTCGATGGCCAGCTCGGTGCCGTAGACCTTCGTCGCCGACGCCGCGGCGGGCGCCGGTCGTTGCTCGGCGGTCCAGGCGATCTTCCAGTTCATCAGCTTGAGCACCTCGGCGCCCGCGTGCACCCGCGCCAGGTGCGAGCGCACCCACTCCTGGTCGAGCACCCGGCGCCCGTCGGCGAGTTCGGTGCGCCGCGCCCACTCCCGCACCTGCCCGAGCGCCGCGATGATCGGGGCCGCGGAGGTGAGCGCGACCCGCTCGTGGTTGAGCTGGTTGGTGATCAGCGGCCAGCCGCCGTTCTCCGTCCCGACCAGCGCGCTCACCGGCACCCGCACGTCCTCGTAGTAGGTGGCGCTGGTGGTGGGCCCGGCGACGGTGCGTACCGGGGTCCAGGAGAAGCCGGGGGAGTCGGTCGGCACGACCAGCACGCTGAGGCCCTCGTGCTTGCGGGCGTCCGGGTCGGTGCGGCAGGCCAGCCAGATGTGGTCGGCGTACTGCACCAGGCTGGTCCACATCTTCTGCCCGTTGATCACGTAGTGGTCGCCGTCGCGCACCGCGGTGGTGCGCAGCGAGGCGAGATCGGTCCCCGCCTCGGGTTCGGAGTAGCCGATGGCGAAGTGCAGTTCGCCCGAAGCGATGCCCGGCAGGTACCGGGCGCGCTGCTCCGGGGTGCCGTAGCGCATGATCGTCGGGGCGATGCTGTTGAGCGTCAGGAACGGTACCGGGACGCCGGCGACGGCCGCCTCGTCGGTGAAGATGAGCTGTTCCAGCATGGTGCCGCCGTGGCCGCCGTGTTCGCGGGGCCAGCCGAGGGCGAGCCAGCCGTCGGCGCCGAGCCTGCGCACGACCCGCTCGTAGGCCCCGCCGTCGCCGTAGTCGCCGTCGCCGGTCAGTTCGGCGCGCAGCTCGTCGGTCATCAGGTCCGCGAAGTAGTCGCGCAGCCGTTGCCGCAGCCGCTGCTGCTCGGGGGTGAAGCCGATGTGCATGGGGCCTCCTGGCGCGAGCGATGCACGGTTCGAGTGCAACGTGTTGCAGTGACCATAGACCGGCGGGCGCTCGCGGGTCGACCTTCCTCCTACCGGTCGGCATCCATCGATTCCGGAGGTCCCGATCGGATAGCGTGGAACGCGTTCTAGGTTCGGATCCTCGCCGGGACTGACCGCGCTGGTCCGCTCGGGTGATCCGGCGGCCGGACGGTGTCCCGGGGCGGGTGCGGCTCGTTGGCCTCGCGGGAGGCCGATGCCGATCCGTCGCGCGGACAGGGGTCCACGAGTGCGGAGGTGGTCATGGAGATCGGCGTGCGACCGGAGCTGTGCGAGGCCAACGGGGTCTGCGCCGGGCTCGCTCCGGAGGTCTTCGAGCTGGACGAGGACGAGCGGCTGCACGTCCACCGCCCCGTCCCCGCCGAGCGGGTAGAACGTGTTACCAAAGCTGTGCAGCTGTGCCCCAAAGGAGCGTTGTACTTCGTTGAGGGAACCGATGAACTCGGGTCTTGAGCAGAACGGTAACAAGTTCTACCGTGTGTCGCAGGTAACGGTCCGCTCCGGCGGGCGTGGACGCGACGAGGGGACAGGACCGTGGAAGCAGCGGTGCTCGATCAGATCGGCGACGACCGGCTCCACGTCCGCTCGGACGCGGCCGTGGTGGCTCCCGGGCCAGGTGAAGTGCACGTGCGGATCCGCGCGGCCGGCATCTGCCACAGCGACCTGTCCGCGATGAACGGCACGCTTCCCGCGCTCGCCCCCGGCGTGATGGGCCACGAAGGCGCGGGCGAAGTGCTCGCCGTCGGCGACCAGGTGACCGACCTGGTGCCCGGCGACCACGTCACCATCACCTTCGTCCCGCCCTGCGGGACCTGCCGGGAATGCCTGCACGGCCAGCCGCACCTGTGCGCGGTGCACACGGTCGCCGCGTTCACCTCGCCGCGCTTCGAGGTGGGCTCCCAGCCGGTGTTCGGGTTCGCCGGCTGCGGCACCTTCGCCGAGGAGCTCGTGCTGCCCCGCGCCGGGGCGATCAAGGTCGAGCCGGACGTGCCGTTCGAGGTGGCCGCGCTGCTGGGCTGCGGGGTGCTGACCGGCGTGGGCGCGGTGCTCAACACAGCCCGGATCGAACCGGGCGCCACCGTCGCCGTCATCGGCTGCGGCGGCGTCGGGATCTCGGTGGTCCAGGGGGCGCGGCTGGCCGGGGCGACCACGATCGTCGCGGTGGACCCGGTGGTCGGCAAGCACGCCGGGGCTCGCCGGTTCGGCGCGACGCACACCGCCACCCCCGACGGCTTCGACGAGCTCAAGCAGGAGCTCACCGGCGGCGCCGGGTTCGACTGCGCCATCGAGGTCGTGGGGCTGGCGGGCACCATCCGCGCCGCCTACGACGCCACCCGCCGCGGCGGCAGCACCGTCATCGTCGGCGCGGGCGGGGCGGAGCAGAAGGTCGAGTTCACCGCGCAGGAGCTGTTCCTCAACGAGCGCAGGATCCTGCCGTCCTTCTACGGCTCGGCCGACCCGCGCCGGGACATCGACCGGATGCTGCGGTTCTGGCGCGCCGGGCTGCTCGACCTGGAGGGCATGGTCAGCAGGCGGCTGCCGCTGTCCGAGATCAACGAGGGGCTGGCCGCGCTGCAGGGCGGCGATGCCGCGCTGGTGCGCCAGATCGTCACCTTCGACTAGACCGCCGACCGACCGGGCCACCGACCGGCTGAGCCACTGATCTGCCGGGCCACTGACCGGCTTCGCCACCGAGCGGCCCGGCCACCGATCACCGGAGCAACCGACCTGAGGAGTCCACTGTGGAGCAGAGTCCGGAGCTGCGGCTGGACGGGCGGGTCGCCGTGGTCACCGGCGCGGGCGCCGGGCTCGGCCGGGCCGAGGCGCTCGCGCTCGCCGGAGCGGGGGCGAGCCTCGTGCTCAACGACGTGTCCGCCGCCGCCGACGACGTCGCCGCCGAGATCACCGGAGCGGGCGGCCGGGCCGTCGCGGTGCGCGGCGACGTGGCCGAGCGGGACACCGCGGACGGGCTGCTGGCCGCCGCGCTGGAGCACTTCGGCGGCCTGCACGTGGTGGTGAACAACGCGGGCGTGCTGCGCGACCGGATGGTGTTCGGCATGTCCGACCAGGACTGGGACGAGGTGGTCCGGGTGCACCTGCGCGGGCACTTCCTGCTCACCCGGGCCGCCACCGCGCACTGGCGCCGACTGTGCAAGGAGACCGGCGCCGAGGTCGGCGCCCGGATCGTGAACACCGCCTCCGAGGCGTTCCTGCTCGGGTCCGGCGGCCAGCCGAACTACGCGGCCGCGAAGGCCGGGATCGCCGCGCTCACCGTCTCCACCGCCCGCGCCACCGCCCGCTACGGGGTGCGCGCCAACGCGATCTGCCCGCGCGCCCGCACCGCCATGACCGAGGACGTCTTCGGCCCGGCGCCGGACGGCGGCGTGGACCCGCTGTCCACCGAGCACGTCGCGCCGTTCGTCGCCTACCTGGCGGCCCCGGCCCCCGACGCCGTCAACGGCCAGGTGTTCGTGGTGCACGGCGGGAAGGTGGCGCTGATGGCCCCGCCGACGATCGAGCGCCGCTTCGACGCCGCCGGACCCACCTGGACCACCGAGGAGCTGCACCGGGCCGTCGGCGGCCACTTCGCCGACCGCGCGGGCGGCATGTTCACCAGCGACGACCTGCTGTCGCTGGGCTAGACCCCGAAGCACGCCCGACCGCTCGACCAGGAGGAGTGACCAGGATGTCGCTGACCGTGCAGAAGCACCGCGAGCGGATCGGGCTGCCGGACGGCTCGCTGCTCGTCGACGGCGAGCGGCGCCAGGCCCGCTCCGGTCGCACCTGGACCCACCGCCATCCCGCCACCCAGGAGGAGATCGGGACGTTCCCGGTCGCCGGTGCCGAGGACGTGGACGACGCGGTCCGCGCCGCCCGCCGCGCCTTCGACGAGGGGGAATGGCCGGGACTGCCGGCCGGCCGTCGCGCCCGGTTGCTGCACCGCTACGCCGAATCGCTGCGGGAGCACGCCGAGGAGCTGCGCGGGCTGCAGGCGCTGGACAACGGGGTGCCGCTGTCGTTCGGCACCGTCTACGCCGGTTCCGTTGACGTCGCCGCCGACGTCTTCGACCACCACGCCGGGTGGATCGACAAGGCCGGTGGCGAGACGCTGCCGCCGTACCAGGGCGGCGACCACCTGGCGATGACGCTGCGCGAACCGATCGGCGTGGTCGCCGCGATCCTGCCGTGGAACGCGCCGTTCCTGCTGTTCGCGCAGAAGGTCGCGCCCGCGCTGGCCGCCGGGTGCACCGTGGTGCTGAAACCGTCCGAGCACGCGACGTTCTCGGTGCTGCGGATGGTGGAGCTGCTCGTCGAGGCGGGGCTGCCCGGCGGGGCGCTCAACGTGGTCACCGGGACCGGGGAGACCACCGGCGAAGCGCTCATCACCCACCCGGCGGTCGACAAGGTCAGCTTCACCGGCAGCCGCGAGGTCGGGCGGCGCATCGTGGAGGCCTCGGCGCCCACCTTCAAGCGCGTTTCGCTGGAACTCGGCGGCAAGAGCCCCGCGCTGGTGTTCCCGGACGCCGACGCCGGGATGGCGGGCATGACCGCGATGGGCATGGTGACCCTGGGGCTGTCCGGGCAGGCGTGCGTCGCGCACACCAGGGCGCTGGTGCACCGCGACGTCTACGACGAATTCCTCGGCGCGGCCGAGCTGATCGCCGCCTCGGTCACCTACGGCGACCCGTTCGACCCGGGCGTGCTCTCCAGCCCGCTGATCAACGAGCGGCAGCTGGAACGGGTGCTGGACCTGGTGGGGCGGGCGGAACGGGACGGCGCCCGGCTGGTCACCGGCGGGGTGCGCGCCGACGGCGAGCTGGCCGCAGGGAACTTCGTCACCCCCGCGATCTTCGCCGACGTGGACAACGGGATGGAGATCGCCCGCCAGGAGGTGTTCGGCCCGGTGCTGTCGGTGGTGCCGTTCACCGACGAGGACGAGGCGGTGCGGCTGGCCAACGACACCGAGTACGGGCTCGGCGCGGGCGTGTTCACCGCCGACGCCGCGCGGGCGTTCCGCGTCGCGCGGAAGCTGCGCGCCGGCACGGTCGGCATCAACGGGTTCCAGGTCGAACCGCACCTGCCGTTCGGCGGGTACAAGCAGTCCGGGCTGGGCCGCGAAGGCGGCCGCAGCGCCTACGAGGCCTACACCGAGCTGAAGTCGGTGCTGCTGCCGCTGACCGACGAGCTGATGTGAGGTGGCCGGGTTGCGCGGCAAGGTCGCGATCATCACCGGGGCGGCGGGTGGCCAAGGCGCGGCGGCGGCGCGGCGCCGCGGGGCCCCCCGCGCGCGGGGGGGGGGCGGGGGCCGCGCCCCCCCCGGGGGGGGGGGGGGGGGCCCCCCCCCCCGGGGGGGCCCCCCGGGGCCGCCCCCC
>NZ_JAIUKC010000060.1:0-26330 GCF_020177435.1 Saccharopolyspora sp. 7B
ATCCCGGCGGATGCCCCCAAAACCCCGCCGGGGCCGGGGGGGGGGGGGGGGCCCCGGGGGGGGGGGGGGCGGGGCGCCGGGGCGCCGCGGGCGCGCGGGTGCTGCTCGGCGACGTCGCCGACGAGGAGGGGCGGGCGCTGGCCGCCGAACTCGGGGCGGACGCCCGGTTCCGGCACCTCGACGTCACCGACGAGGCCGGGTGGGACGGTGCCGTCGCGGCCGCCGAGGACGCGTTCGGCCCGGTGGACGTGCTGGTGAACAACGCGGGCGTGCTGCACCTGGCGCCGCTGGCCGAGACAGAACCCGCCGACTTCGAGCGGGTGGTGCGGGTCAACCAGTTCGGCGCCTTCCTCGGCATGCGGGCGGTGCAGCGGTCGATGCGCGACGGTGGCTCCATCATCAACGTCTCCTCGGTCGAGGGATTGGCCGGGATGGCCGGTTCGATCGCCTACTCGGCGAGCAAGTTCGCGGTGCGCGGCATGACGAAGGTGGCCGCGCTGGAGCTCGGCCACCGCGGCATCCGGGTCAACTCGGTGCACCCCGGCGTGATCGACACCGCGATGGTGCGCGCGCAGGTGGGCGCCGCGCTGGACGACTTCGCCGCCGCCCGGCTCGCCCTCGGCCGCGTCGGGCGGCCCGAGGAGGTCGCGAACCTGGTGGCGTTCCTGGCGAGCGACGACAGCTCCTACTGCACCGGCGCCGAGTTCGTCGCGGACGGAGGTGCCACCGCAACGCATTCCCTGGCCAGATGACCCCGCCGCCGGGCCCGCCGGGTCGGGCACCGGCGGGGACCGAGCAGGTCGCCCGCGGTGCCGCCGCGGGCAGGACCCGACGCGAGCGCGACGACGAGGTGGTGCAGCGATGGGCGTCGAAGTGGTGCGGTGCCGCCGCGCGGGCGGGGAGTCGCCGTGAACTCGCCCGGCTCCAGCCACCGCGTCCCCGCGAGCGCCGCCTTCGCCCAGGTCGGCAGGCTCGCCACGCTGTCCTGGGAAGTGCTGCGCGCCGTGCCCAGGCGCCCGTTCCAGGTGCGGGAGTGGGTGCAGCAGGCGTGGCTGTTCGCGAGCGTCACCATCCTGCCGACCGCGCTGGTGGCCATCCCGTTCGGCGCGGTGATCGCCATGCAGCTCGGGTCGCTGACCCAGCAGATCGGCGCCCAGTCGTTCACCGGCGCGGCCAGCGCGCTGTCCATCCTGCAGCAGGCCAGCCCGCTGATCACCGCGCTGCTGGTGGCCGGGGCGGGCGGTTCGGCGGTGTGCGCGGACATCGGCGCCCGCACCATCCGCGAGGAGATCGACGCGATGGAAGTGCTCGGCGTCTCCGTGGTGCACCGGCTGATCGTGCCGCGCGTGCTCGGTGCCGTGTTCGTGTCGCTGCTGCTCAACGGGCTGGTGAGCGTGGTGGGCGTGGCGGGTGGCTACTTCTTCAACGTGGTGCTGCAGGGCGGCACGCCCGGCGCCTACCTGGCCAGCTTCAACGCGCTCGCGCAGCTGCCCGACCTCTACGTCAGCGAGCTCAAGGCGCTGATCTACGGGTTCGTGGCCGGGGTGGTCGCCGCCTACCGGGGCCTGCACCCGGCCGGCGGGCCGAAGGGCGTGGGCGACGCGGTGAACCAGGCCGTGGTGATCACCTTCCTGCTGCTGTTCGCGATCAACCTGGTGATCACCGGGATCTACCTGCAACTCGTTCCGCCGAAGGAGTTGTGATGGTCGCGACCGAGCAGTACCTGCCGCCGCCGACGCCGTGGCGGCGCCGGTTCGCGCTGCTGTTCTCCCGCCCCGGCGACGCGCTCGCCGGGCTCGGGTGGCAGCTGGCGTTCTACCTGCGGGCGCTGGCGCTGGCGCCGTTGACGTTGCGCAAGTACCCGCGGGAGACGGGGCGGCTGCTCACCGAGGTGATGTTCGGCAGCGGCGCGCTCGCCGTCATCGGCGGCACGCTCGGCGTGATGATCGGGATGACGGTGTGCACCGGCGCGATCGTCGGGTTGCAGGGCTACTCCTCGCTGGACCAGCTCGGCACCTCCGCGCTGACCGGGTTCATCGCCGCCTACTTCGACACCCGCGAGGTCGCGCCGCTGTCGGCGGGCCTGGCGTTGTCGGCGACGGTCGGCTGCGGGTTCACCGCGCAGCTCGGCGCGATGCGCATCTCCGACGAGATCGACGCGCTGGAGGTGATGGGCGTGCGCACCGTGCCGTACCTGGTCACCAGCCGGGTGCTGGCCGGGCTCGCTGCGGTGATCCCGCTGTACGTGGTGGGGCTGCTCGGTTCCTACTTCGCGTCGCGGCAGATCACGGTGTGGTTCTACGGGCAGTCGGCGGGCACCTACGACCACTACTTCCACCTGTTCCTGCCGCCGCAGGACGTGCTGTGGTCGTTCGGGAAGGTGCTGGTGTTCAGCCTCGTGGTGATCCTGACGCACTGCTACTACGGCTACACCGCGCGCGGCGGGCCCGCGGGCGTGGGCATCGCGGTGGGGCGGGCGGTGCGCACCTCGATCGTGCTGGTGGCGGTGCTGGACTTCTTCCTGAGCCTGGCGATCTGGGGTTCCACCACGACCGTGCGGATCGCCGGATGAGGCGGGCGCGGCGGGACCGGCGCGGGCACCAGCTGCTGGGGCTGGTGTTCTTGCTGGTGTCCGCGCTGTTCTTCACCAGCATGATCGGCTTCTACCGGAAGTCGTTCACGCCGGTGGTGCCGGTCGTGCTGCACACCGACCGGGCGGGCAACGAGCTGCGCGCCGGTTCGGACGTGAAGGTGCGCGGCGTGCTCGTCGGCGAGGTGCGCGCGGTGCGCCCCGGGCCGGACCGCGCCGAGCTGGACCTGGCGTTGCGCCCGGAGATGGCCGAGCGGATCCCCGCCGACACCACCGCGCGGCTGCTGCCGAAGACGCTGTTCGGGGAGCGCTACGTGTCCCTCGCGCACACCGGCCCGGGCACCGGCCCGCACCTGGTCGCCGGGGACGTGATCGGGCAGGACCGCAGCTCCGCCGCCATCGAGGTGGAACGCGTCCTCGACGACCTGCTGCCGTTGCTGCAAGCCGTGCGGCCGCAGCAGCTCGCCGCCACGCTGAACGCGGTGTCGCAGGCGTTGGACGGGCGTGGCACGCAGCTCGGGACCACGCTGCGCGACCTCGACGGCTACCTCGCCCGGTTCAACCCGTCGCTGCCGCGGCTGCGGTCGGTGCTGGGCCGCGTCGACGACGTCGCCCGCACCTACCACGAGGCGGCACCCGACCTGCTGCGCGCGATGCGGGACCTCACCACCACCAGCGGCACGATCGCGGAACGGCGCGACTCGTTCGAGCAAGTCTGGAACACCACCGCCGTCACCGCGGAGAACGCGACCCGGTTCCTGGAAGCCAACGGGGACAACCTGATCCGGCTCGCCGCCGACTCGCGGTCCACAGTGGACCTGCTCGCCCGGTACGCGCCGCAGTACGGCTGCGTGCTCGACCAGCTCACCCGCAGCATCCCCATCGCCGAGCGGGCGTTCGGCGCGGGCGACGCGAACCCGATGCAGAAGGTCACCATCGAGATCACCGGCAGCCGCGGGAAGTACCTGCCCGGCGTCGACACGCCCCGCTACGAGGACACCCGCGGCCCGCGCTGCTACCCGTGGGTCGAACCGCCGGACCGCTTCCCGCAGTACCCGCCCGGCGGGCCGCTGCGCGACGGCTCCACCCATCCGCCGCCGCCGAACGGGCCGGGGGAGCAGCAGCCCGCCGCCACCAGCGCGCAGTCCGCGGACGGGCCGCTGGTGAACTCGCCCGCCGAACGCGACCTGGTCGCCGCGCTGCTCGCGCCCGAGCTGCACCGCACCCCGGGCGACGTGCCGGACTGGAGCAGCGTGCTCGTCGGACCCGTCTACCGCGGAGCGGAGGTGACCCTGCGATGAGGGCCGGACTCACCGCACCGCTGGTCAAGCTGTCGTTGTTCACGCTCGTCACCGGGCTGCTCACCGGGCTGCTCGCGATGACCATCGCCGCCTCCGACGTCGGGTCCACCACCGGCTACGCCGCCGAGTTCGACGACGCCTCCGGGCTCGGCGAAGGCGACGAGGTCCGCATCGCCGGGGTGCGGGTCGGGCAGGTCACCTCGCTGGAGGTGATCGACGGGCGCCGCGCGCTGGCCCGGTTCCAGGTGGACGCGGCGCGGCGGCTGCCCGCGGACGCCATCGCCACCGTGAAGTACCGCAACCTCGCCGGGCAGCGCTACCTCGCGCTCGACGCGGCCCTCGACCCCGGCGAAGCCGTGCTGCCCGCCGACGCGGTGCTGCCCGTCGCCCAGACCCGGCCGGCGCTGAACCTCACCGCGCTGTTCAACGGGTTCCAGCCGCTGCTGCGCGCCCTCGAACCGGGTGACGTCAACCGGCTCTCCGGCGAGCTCGTCCAGGTGCTGCAAGGGGAAGGCGGCACCGTGCAGAGCATCCTCGCGCACACCGCGTCGCTGACCGGGACGCTCGCCGAGAAGGACCAGGTGATCGGGCAGGTGATCGACAACCTCAACGCCGTGCTCGCCCAGGTCGGCGCCCGCGGACCGGAACTCGCCGGGCTCGTCGACGCGCTGCAACGCCTCGTCAGCGGCTTCGCCGCGCAGCGCGAACCCGTCGGTGACGCGGTCGCCGCCCTCGACGAGCTCACCGGCACCACCGCCGGGCTGCTGCGCGACGTCCGGCCGCCGCTGCGCGAGGACGTGGCCGCGCTCGGCGACCTGTCGGCGAACCTGAACGCCGGGCTGCCGCAGCTGGAGCACGACCTGCGGACGCTGCCGGGCCGCCTCGACTCGCTGACCCGCACGGTGAGCTACGGCAGCTGGTTCAACTTCTACCTGTGCCGCCTCACCGGAACCGTCGGCATCTCCGGGCTCGACGTGCGAGCCCAGGTGCTGCCGCTGCCCCCGACCCGGATGCCCGAGAGGTGCCGCCCATGAGCACCGCGCTGCGCGACCGCGACCAGGCCACCGTCGGCGTCGTCGCCCTCGGGCTGCTGACCGCCGTGACGCTGCTGGCGTTCTTCGCGAACGAACTGCCGCTGCTCGGCGGCGGCACCACCTACTCGGCGCGGTTCACCGAATCCGCCGGGCTCGCCGCGGGCGACGACGTGGAGGTCGCCGGTGTCCGCGTCGGCGAGGTCACCGAGGTGGGCCTCGACGGGAACCGGGTGCTGGTGCGGTTCCGCGTCGAGGACGTCCCCGTCGGCGACCGCAGCACGGTGTCCATCCAGCTGAAGACCTTGCTGGGCGCGAAGAACCTGGCGCTGCGTCCCGGCGGCGCGCACCCGCAGGACCCGGACCGCACCATCCCCGACGCCCGCACCGAGGTGCCCTTCGACATCCCCGACGCCCTCGACCAGGTCGCCCGCAGCACCGGCCGGGTCGACACCGACCAGCTCGCCCGCAGCTTCCAGGTCCTGTCCGAGAGCCTGCGCGGCGGGGAGCAGCACCTCGGCGGCGCCGTGGACGGGCTCGCCGCCCTGTCCCGCACCATCGCCTCCCGCGACGAGCAGCTCGCCGACCTGCTGCACCACGCCGCCGACGTCAGCGGCATCGCCGCCGACCGCGACGCGCAGGTCGCCCGGCTCGTCGGTGACGGGAACCTGCTGCTCGGCGAACTCCAACGCCGCCGCGACGCCATCGGCTCGCTGCTGCGCGGCACCCAGGAGGTCTCCGCGCAGCTGCGCGGGCTCGTCGCCGACAACCAGCAGCGGCTGAACCCGGCGCTGCGCGAGCTGCAGCAGGTCACCGCCATGCTGCAGCGCAACCAGGACCAGGTGGCGGCCACCATCGCCGCGCTGCGGCCCTACGTGACCGGGTTCAACAACACCGTCGGCAACGGGCACTGGTTCGACGGCTACCTGTGCGGGCTGGTGCCGCCGACCGTGGACGCCGGCCCGCTGCAGATCAACCCGCACGGCTGCGACCTCCGCGGAGGTGGACGATGAACCGGAGACCGGCGACGGCGCTGCTCGCCTTCGGCTGCGTGCTGGTGCTGCTGCTCAGCGGCGCGCTGTGGTGGGTGCTGCGCGACCCCGGCACCCGCATCACCGCCTACTTCGAGCGGGCCGTGGGCCTGTACCCGCAGTCGTCGGTACGGGTGCTGGGCGTCGAGGTCGGCCGCGTCACCTCGGTGCGGCCCGAAGGTGGCCGGGTGCGGGTGGAGCTGAGCGTGGACCGCGAGCTCCGCGTCCCCGCCGCGGCGGGCGCGGTGGTGGTGGCGCCGAGCCTCGTCAGCGACCGGTACGTGCAGCTCACCCCCGCCTACGAGGGCGGCCCGGAGCTGGCCCCCGGCGCGGTGCTCGGCACCGACCGCACGATGGTCCCCGCCGACCTCGACGACCTGTACCGCAGCGCCAACGCGCTCACCGAAGCCCTCGGGCCGGACGGCGCCAACCGGGACGGGGCGCTGTCGGACCTGCTCGGCACCGCCGCGGCGAACCTCGACGGCAACGGGGCGAAGCTGAACGAGACGGTGCGGCGGCTCGGCGAACTGTCGGCCACCCTCGACGGCTCGCACGACGACCTGTTCGCCACCGTCGACCACCTCAACGAGTTCACCGCGACGCTGGCCGCCAACGACGCGCAGGTGCGGGACTTCCACACCCGGCTCGCCGACGTCTCCGGGTTCCTCGCCGACGAGCGGCAGCAGACCGCCGCCGCGCTGAGCTCGCTGACGGCCGCGCTCACCGAACTCGACGGGTTCGTGCGGGACAACCGGGAATCGGTGACCGCCAACGTGGACCAGCTCGCCGACGTGACCCGGGCGCTGGTGGAGCAGCGGGAAGCGCTCGGCGAAGTCCTCGACATCGCCCCGACCGGGATGAGCAACTTCATCAACGCCTACGACGCCGCCTCCGGCACCGTCGCGGTCCGCGCCAACATCAACGAGCTGACGTTCCCGCCGGTGCTGCTGGTGTGCAAGCTGCTGGAATCCGCGGCGCGGGCGCAGGTCCCGCCGGAGCTGGGGCGGACCTGCGCGGGGCTGGCCGGGGTGCTCGACGGTGCCGTCCCGCTGCCCTCGCCCGGGGAAGCGGTGGACCACCTCTCCCGCGGGGAGCTCCCGCCGCTGCCGCTCGGCCTCGGTGGCCCGTGATGCGCCGGGCGCTCGGCTGCTGCGCGCTGCTGCTGGTCACCGGTTGCGGCGCCTCGGTGCAGGACGCGCCGCTGCCCGGCGGCGCCGACCTCGGCGACCACCCGTACGAGGTGCGGGTGCGGTTCGCCGACGTCCTCGACCTGGTGCCGCAAGCCGGGGTGAAGGTGGACGACGTGCCGGTCGGGAAGGTCCGCGGCATCGGGCTCGCCCCCGACAACGCGACCGCCGTGGTCACCCTCGTCGTCAACGGGGACGTGCGGCTGCCCGCCAACGCCGAAGCGCGGCTGCGGCAATCCAGCCTGCTGGGGGAGAAGTTCGTCGAGCTCGCCCGGCCCGCCGAACCCGCGGGCGGCCCGCTGCGCGACGGCGCGGAGATCCCGCTGGAGCGCACCGACCGCAACCCGCAGGTCGAAGAGGTGCTCGGCGCGCTGTCCCTGCTGCTCAACGGCGGCGGCGTCGCGCAGCTCAACGGCATCGTCGAGGAACTGGACCGCGCGCTCGGCGGCAACGAACCGCAGGTGCGCTCGCTGCTGTCCCGAGTGGACGAAGCGGTGTCCCGGCTGGACGAGCAGAAGCAGGACATCACCCGCGCGCTCGACGGGCTGAACCGGCTCTCCGCCGACCTGCGCGGACAGCTCGACGACCTCACCACCGGCCTGGACGGGCTCGAACCCGGACTGCGCGTCCTGGAGCGGCAGCGCGGCGACCTGGTGCGAATGCTGCGGGCCCTCGACCGGTTCTCCCAGGTCGCGGTGCGCACGGCCGACGCGAGCCGGGACGACCTGGTCGCCGACCTCGACGCGCTCGCGCCGACGCTGCGCGAACTCGCGAAGGCGGGCACCGACCTGCCGAAGGCCATCGGCTACCTGGCCAGCTACCCGTTCCCGGAGAACGCGATGGTCCCGCTCAAGGGCGATTTCGTGAACGTCGACGTGGACCTCGACCTGGACCTGACCAGCGTGCTCGGCAACCTGTCGAACAGCAGCGGGCCGCTGCTGCCGCTGCCCGGGATCTCCGACTCGGGCGCACCGCTACCGCTCGGGGGGCCGTGATGTTCAGCAGGGCCACGACGATCCGGCTGGGGCTGTTCCTGCTCATCGCCGTCGTCGGCATCGGGTTCACCGGCGCCCGCTACGCGGGACTGGACCGGTTGGTCGGGGCGGGCGGCTACGCCGTCGTGGTGGAGGTGCCCGACACCGGTGGGGTGTTCACCAACTCGGAGGTCACCTACCGGGGAGTGGCCGTCGGGCGGGTCACCGGGGTGCGGCTCACCGACCGCGGAGCGGCGCTGGACCTGCACATCGACTCCGCCGCCCCGCCGATCCCCGCGGACGCGCGCGCGGCGGTGGCGAACCGCTCGGCGGTGGGGGAGCAGTACCTCGACCTGCGGCCCGACGACGAGCACGGGCCGGTGCTGCGGGACGGGTCGGTGATCCCCGCCGAGCGCGCCGAACTCCCGCCCCCGCCGGAATCGCTGCTGCTGAACCTGGACCGGCTCGTCGCGGACGTGCCGCTGGACGCGCTGCGCACCGTCGTCGAGGAATCCGGCACCGCGCTGCAGGGCACCGGGCCGCACCTGCAGCGGATGCTGGACAGCACCGGATCGCTCATCGCCGCCGCCGACCGCAACCTGCCGAGCACCACCGCGCTGCTGGCGAACTCCGACGTGGTGCTGCGCACCCAGCAGCAGCAATCCGGACAGATCATCGAGTTCAGCCGCGGCCTGCGCCAGGTCGCCGAACAGCTGCGCGCCTCCGACCCGGACCTGCGGCGGCTCGCCGACGTCGCCCCACCGGCCGCCGAACAGCTCGACGGCCTGCTGCGCGACAGCGGCACCGGTCTCGCCGCGACCACCGCGAACCTGCTCACCACCGCGCGGCTGCTCGACGTCCGCGGCCCGGCGCTGGAGAACGTGCTGGTGGCGATGCCGATGATGTCGGCGGCCAGCCACAGCGCGCAGGACGGCGACGGGCGCGGGCACCTGGGCGTGGTGCTCAACTTCTTCAACCCGCTGGCCTGCGAGAAGGGCTACGAGGGAACCGAACGCCGCCCCGGCGACGACGTCACGCCGATCCCGGCGAACCCGGACATCCACTGCGCCGAACCGCCGGACGGCCCCACCAACGTCCGCGGCTCCGCCAACGTTCCCCGCGCCCCCGTTCCCGACGCGGTCCCGGTGCCCACCACCGCCCCGCCCCTCCCGCTGCCTCCGCGGTGATGAGCTTGTCGGTGCCCCCGGGTGGCGGAACCCCGGCGGCTCCGCCGCTGGCAGGAGAACGGCACGACCTGCCTGGCGGGTTCACGGGCCTGCGATGCGGTGGTGGAGTGCTTCGAGGCGGCGGCGGTGGCTGCGGGGGGTGCCGAAGAGGTGCGCGGCGCCGTGGGCTCGTTTCAGGTGCAGGTGCGCCTCGTGCTCCCAGGTGATCCCGAGACCGCCGTGCAGCTGGATGCCCTCGGCCGCCACGTCCTGGTAGGTCTCGCAGCACAGCGACTTGGCCATCGCCGCCCACGCGGGCCCGCGCTCGTCGCGGGTGCCGACCGCCCAGCTCGCCGCGTACGACAGCGAGCGCGCCGACTCCACCGCCACGTAGAGGTCGGCGAGCCGGTGCTTGATCGCCTGGAACGAGCCGATCGGCCTGCCGAACTGCACCCGGGTCTGCACGTAGCCGACGATCTCGCCGAGCCACCGGTCCGCGGCGCCCACGCACTCGGCCGCCAGCAGCACCGCCGCCGCGTCCCGGCAGCGCGCCAGCACCGGCCCGGCCGGCCCGATCGGCGCGGCCGGCGCCGCGGACAGCTCCAGCGCGCACATCGGCCGGGTCGGGTCCACGGCCGGGTGCGGCAGCACCGCTGCCGGCTCCGCCGCCACCTCGAACAGCGCGGGCCCGTCCGGGGCGGTCGCGACGACCAGGAACGCGTCCGCCCGCGCGCCGTCGAGCACGAAGCTCTTGCGCCCGTCCAGCCGCCACGTGCCCGCGTCGAGCCGCGCAGTGGTGGCGAATCCCGTGTCCTGCCACCAGTTCTCCGGTTCGGCCCACGCGAGCGCCACCAGCCGGTCGGCGGCGGCGATACCCGGCAGCAGCCGGCCGGCGGCCGCCGAGTCGCCCGCGGTCAGCAGCGCTTCGACGGCGAGCGCGGTGCCGCCGACGAACGGGGACGGCACGAGCCTGCGGCCCAGCTCCTCGGCGACGAGGCAGCTCTCGACGAGGGTGGCGCCGCTGCCGCCGTGCTCCTCGGGGACGGTGAGCCCGGCGGCGCCGATCTCCGCGCCGAGCCGCCGCCACAGCTCCGGGTCGTGCCCGAGCGGGGCGGGCGCCGGTGGCGGCGCGGGCACGTGCGGGCCGCCGTCCTGGTCCAGCAGGGCGCGGACGGTCAGCCGGAGGTCCTCCTGCTGCGCACTGAACGCGAAGTGCACTTTGTTGTTCCTTTCTCCGCTTTCGTTGTGTAGCACTGGGGTGGCGGAACCTCAGCGGTTCCCTCGCTGCGGGATCGATTTCCCAAGTGGCTCCGCCACGAGGGAAATCGCTGTCCTCGCGAGGGAACCGCTGAGAACCCGCGGGTGGTCGGCTTGCTCTGGTGGTCGCCGCTCAGCGGCTTCGCCGCTGAGGGGAAACCGACAGGACGCCCCGTCTCGTGGCAGGAGTTCAACTGCGGGTTCCGATGTCGGCGGTGCTTCCGGCCGCTAGGGCGTCGGCGATGCGTCGGCGGTGCCAGGCGGGATCGCCCCAGGCGGCGCGCAGTGCGGTGGCCTTCAGCGTCCAGAGGTGCAGCGGGTGTTCGGCGGTGTAGCCGATCGCGCCGTGCACCTGCAGCGCGGTGCGCGCGGCCAGGTGCGCGGCCTCGGCCGCGGCGAGCTTCGCGGCCGACGTGTCGCGCGCCGTGTGCCCCGCACCGGCGTCCAGTGACAGGCACGCCCCGTGCAGCAGCGGCCGGGCGAACTCCAGCCGCAGCGCCACGTCCGCCAGGTGGTGCTTGACGGCCTGGAAGCTCCCCACGGGCCTGCCGAACTGGTGGCGGTCCCGCACGTGCCGCACCGAGTCGTCCAGCAACCGCCGCCCCGCACCCAGCAGCTGCGCCGCGCACCCCAGCACCCCGGCGTCGAACGCGGCGGCCGGACGCGCCCCGGCCACCGCGGTGCCGGCCGCCCCGAGCGCCCACAGCCGCCGCACCGGATCGACCGACCGCTCCGGCGCACCGACCGGGTCCGCGCGGAGCACCCGCGTCCCGGCGCAGCGGTAGGTGGCCGCGGCCACGTCGGCGTCCAGCGCGCGCGGCACGAGCTCGTCGAACGCGACCGCCAGCACCGCCCGCCCCGCGGCGAGCTCCGGCAGCCGGTGCTGATCGGCGCTGCCCGCCAGCAGCGCGGGTGCGACCGCGACGGTCTCCACCATCGGCCCGGGCAGCCCCGCGTACCCGAACTCCTCCAGGCACACCGCGGTCTCCACCGCACCCAGCCCGAGCCCGCCGAACTCGCCGGGCACCGCGACCCCGCACGCGCCCAGTTCGCCCAGCCGCCCCCAGCAGCGCCACCACGGCGCCGCGTCCCCGTCCGACCAGGCCCGTGCCAGCGCGGTTCCGCCGACATCGGCCAGCAGTGCGCGCAACGACTCGGCCATGTCCTCCTGCGCGGTGGTGCGGGTGAACCTCATCGCGGCTCCCGGGGCAGGCCGAGCAGCCGCTCGGCGACGACATTGCGCTGGATCTCGTTGGTGCCCGCGTAGATCGGCCCGGCCAGCGCGAACAGGTGCCCCTCGGCCCAGGCACCGCCGTCCGGTGCGGCCGGGGAATCGGCGGCGAGCTCCCCGTCCGGGCCGAGCAGGTCCAGCGCCGTCTCGTGCAGCGCGATGTCCAGCTCGGACCAGAACAGCTTGGTGAGGCTCGCCTCCGCGCCGATCCGCGCGCCGCCCAGCACCTTCGTCACCGCCTCGAAGGTCGCCAGCCGGTAGGCCTGCGCGCCGAGCCACGCGGACACCACCCCGTCCCGCGCATCCCGGTCCGCACCGCGCTCCCGCCACACCCGCACCAGCCGCCGGGCCGCCGCCAGGAACCGGCCGGGGCTGCGCAGCGACAGGCCGCGTTCGCTGCTCGCGGTGCTCATCGCCACCCGCCAGCCCTCGCCGACACCGCCGAGCACGTCCTCGTCCGGCACGAACACCTCGTCCAGGAAGATCTCCGCGAACGCGGGCTTCCCGTCCAGCCGGGGGATCGGGCGCACCACGACGCCTTCGGCGTCCAGCGGGAACAGGAAGTAGGTGAGCCCGCGGTGCCGCTGCGCGTCCGGGTCGCTGCGGAACAGCCCGAACGCGCGGTCGGCGAACGCGGCCCGCGAACTCCACGTCTTCTGCCCGGACAACCGCCAGCCGCCCGGCACCCGGTGGGCCCGGCTGCGGATTCCGGCGAGGTCGCTGCCCGCCTCGGGTTCGGACCAGGCCTGCGCCCAGACCTCCTCCCCGGACGCCATCCGGGGCAGGTAGCGCTCGCGCTGCCGCGGCGTGCCGTGCTCGAACATCGTCGGCGCCAGCAGGAAGATCCCGTTCTGCCCGACCCGGCCCGGCGCCCCGGCCGCGTGGTACTCCTCCTCGAACAGCAGCCAGCGCACCAGGGACGCGTCGCGGCCGCCGAACTCCACCGGCCAGGACACCACCGACAGCCGCGCCGCGTGCAGGGCGCGCTCCCACTCGCGGTGCGCGGCGAAACCGCGCTCGGTCTCCAGCGACGGCAGCGGTTCCGGGGGCAGGTTGGCCGCGAGCCACGCCCGCACCTCGTCGCGGAACGCCAGGTCCTCGGCTGCGAACGTCAGATCCACCGCGCCCTCCGGTTCAGCGGGGCGGGTCGTCGTCGGCGGCCCGCTTCATGCCCTTCGCGTCCATGCCGGCCAGCGAGTCGCCGCCGACCTCGGCGTTGTGCGCGTGCGCCAAGTGGTGCAACCCGAACGCCGAATCGAGGCCGCTGTGCCTGCCCATCAGGTCCTCGGCCTGGTTGACGGCCTTCTTCGCCAGCGCCAGCCCGAACCGGGGCATCGCCGCCACCTCGGCGGCCAGCGCCAGCGAGGTCTCGGCGAGCCGGTCGCGGGGCACCACCTCGGTGACCATGCCGATCTCGTGCGCCCGCCGCGCGCTCAACCGCCTGCCGGTGAACAGCAGCTCCTTCGCCACCCGCGGCCCCAGCACCCACGGGTGCACGAAGTACTCGACGCCCGGAATCCCCATCCGCACCACCGGATCGGCGAAGAACGCGTCCTCGGTGGCCACGATCAGGTCGCACACCCACGCCAGCATCAGCCCGCCCGCGACGCACGCGCCCTGCACGCTCGCGACCACCGGTTTCGGCATCTCCCGCCAGCGGCGGCACATGCCCAGGTACACCTCCTGCTCGCGGGCGAAGCGGGACTCCCCGCCGGACCGGCCGACGTGGCCCCACCACAGCCCGGCGCGGCGTTCGAAGTCCACGTCCGCGTCCCGGCCGGGGGAGCCGATGTCGTGGCCCGCCGAGAAGTGCTCGCCCGCCCCGGCCAGCACGATCACCCCGACCTCGTCGTCGGCGCAGGCCCGGTAGAACGCGTCGTCGAGCGCGTAGGTCATCGCGGAGTTCTGCGCGTTGCGGTACCGCGACCGGTTCATCGTCACCACGGCGGTCCGCTCGACCCGCTCGTAGCGCACCACCGGTTCGTCGTCGGCCATCGTCTGCTCCTCGTCGCGGGAGTCGCCCGGCCACCCGAGGCTAGCCGACACTAGCAAGTGCTTGGTAGGGGTTGATTTTCCCGGGCACTGCTGGAGAATCCGAATCGCGACCCGGTGGAAGGCGGTGCTCGGATGGACCTCACCGACAGCCCGGCCGAAGCGGCGTTCCGCCGCGAGGTCCGCGACTGGCTCGGCGACCACCTCACCGGCGAGTTCGCCGACGCCCGCGGGCTCGGCGGCCCGGGAAGCGAGCACGAGGCGTTCGAGGTCCGGCTGGCCTGGGACCGGCTGCTCGCCGACGGCGGCTGGACCTGCCTGGGCTGGCCGGTGGAGCACGGCGGCCGCGGCGCCTCCACCGCGCAGCAGGTGATCTTCCACGAGGAGTACGCGCGGGCCGCGGCACCGGTGCGCGTCGGCCACGTCGGCGAGGAACTGCTCGGGCCCACGCTGATCGCCTTCGGCACCGAGCAGCAGCGCCGCCGGTTCCTGCCGGAGATCGTGGCGGTCCGCGAGCTGTGGTGCCAGGGCTACTCGGAACCCTCGGCCGGTTCCGACCTGGCGAACGTGTCCACCAGGGCGCGCCGCGACGGGCCGGACTGGGTGATCGACGGGCAGAAGACGTGGACCTCGCTGGCGCACCAGGCGGACTGGTGCTTCCTGCTCGCCCGCACCGGGCCGCCGGGGCAGCGCCACCGCGGGCTGTCCTGCCTGCTGCTGCCGATGGACCGGCCGGGCGTCGAGGTGCGGCCCATCGTGCAGCTCACCGGCACCTCCGAGTTCAACGAGGTGTTCTTCGACGGCGCCCGCACCGCCGCCGAGCACGTCGTCGGCGAGGTCGGCGACGGCTGGCGGGTCGCCATGGGCACCCTCGGCTTCGAACGCGGCGTCGGCACCATCGACCAGCAGGTGGTGTTCCGGCGCGAACTGGAACGCATCACCGACCTCGCCCGCCGCAACGGGGCGATGGACGACCCCGTGCTGCGCGACAAGATCACCCGGGCGTGGATCGGGCTGGAGGTCATGCGGTTCACCGCGCTGCGCACCCTCACCGGCGTCGCCGAGGGCACGGCCGGGCCGGAGGCCTCCATCGCGAAGCTGCACTGGGCGACCTTCCACCGCGGCCTCGGCGAACTGGCCGTGGAGGTCGCGGGAGCCTGCGGGCTGGTCGCCGCCGGAGCGCCCTACGAGCTCGACGAGGGGCAGCGGCTGTTCCTGTTCTCCCGCGCCGACACGATCTACGGCGGCTCCAACGAGATCCAGCGCACCATCATCGCCGAGCGGGTGCTCGGCCTGCCGAAGGAGGCCCGGCCGTGACCGCTCCCGCCGAACCCGCCCCGCACGCGCTGCTGACCGGCCGGACCGCGCTCGTCACCGCCGCCGCGGGAACGGGGATCGGCGCGGCCACCGCCCGCCGGATGCTGCGCGAAGGCGCCCGGGTCGTGCTCAGCGACCGGCACGAACGGCGGCTGGAGGCCACCCGCGCCGAACTCGCCGAGCTGCCGGGCGCGCAGGTGCTCGCCGTGCCCTGCGACGTCACCGACGAGCAGCAGGTGGCGGACCTGTTCGCCGCCGCCACCGCCGAGTTCGGCCGGCTGGACGTGGTCGTCAACAACGCCGGGCTCGGCGGCACGGCCGCGATCCAGGACATGACAGACGAGCAGTGGGACGGCGTCCTCGACATCACCCTCAACGGCACGTTCCGCTGCACCCGCGCCGCGATCCGGCACTTCCGGGACGCCGGCGGCGGGGGAGTGGTGGTGAACAACGCCTCGGTGGTCGGCTGGCGCGCGCAGGCCGGGCAGGCGCACTACGCGGCCGCGAAGGCCGGGGTGATGGCGTTGACCCGGTGCGCCGCCCTCGACGCCGCCGAGTTCGGCGTCCGGGTCAACGCGGTGGCGCCGAGCCTGGTGCTGCACCCGCACCTGGCGAAGGTCACCTCCGCGCCGCTGCTCGCGGAACTCGAATCCCGCGAGGCGTTCGGCCGCTCCGCCGAGCCCTGGGAGGTCGCGAACACCATCGTGTTCCTCGCCTCCGACTACGCCACCTACCTGACCGGAGAGGTCCTCTCGGTCAGCAGCCAGCACCCCTGAGACCCGGCGAACGAGCACCGCCCCGGGGTGGTGAGAGGATGGTGGGATGGTGGGAAGCAAGCGCTCGGCCGGGGACGTGGCGGCGACCGGGTCGCGGCGGCGGGCGGAACTGCTCGCGATCGCCGCCGACCTGTTCGCGCGGCGCGGCTTCGTGGTCACCACCGTCCGCGAGATCGCCGACGCCGCCGGCATCCTGTCCGGCAGCCTCTACCACCACTTCGACTCCAAGGAGTCGATGGTCGACGAGATCCTCCGCGAATTCCTCGGCTACCAGCAGGAGCTCTACGCCGAGGTGCTGCGCGAGGACCACGACCCGCGGACCACCATCACCGAGCTGGTGCGGCGCTCGTTCCAGGCGATGGACCGGTACCGCTCGGCGGTGACGATCTACCAGAACGAGGCGAAGCACCTGGCGCAGTTCGACCGCTTCGCCTACCTGCGCCGGGCGGGCAACGACTTCGAGCGCACCTGGACCAAGGTGCTGCAGCAGGGGCAGCGGGACGGCGTGTTCCGCGACGACCTGCATGTCAAGATCGCCTACCGGTTCATCCGGGACACGGTGTGGACCACGGTGCACTGGTACAACCCGCGCGGCAGGCTGAACGCCCAGGTGATCGCCGACCAGCACGTGACGCTGCTGTGCGAGGGGATCATGGCGCCGCGGGCGTGACCCGCGCGGCGGTCTCACCGAGCACGCGGGTGGCGTCCGCGACGATCCGCGCCACGAGCTCCGCGCAGCCGGGCAGCTCGTCGAGCGCGCCGACCACCTGCCCGGCGGGCAGCACCCCGGCCTCGGTGTCGCCGCGCACCAGTCCCGCCTCGATCAGCGCGGGCGTGTTGGCGGCCAGCAGCACCGCGCTCCACGGCATCTCGCGGCGGCGCCGCATCGACCGGCCTTCGGCGAGCATCGCGCGCCAGGTCAGCCCGCTGCTCGCCTTGAACGCCGCCGCCCGCCGCAACGCGCCGGGCAGCCGCCGCCACCGGGATTCGGCGGTGTCGGTGAGCGCGCTGCGCAGCATCCGGTGCGGCATCCCGTCCACCCGCGCGGTCACCAGCGCTTCGTGCGCGCCCGCGGCGAGGTAGCGCCGCTTCACCTCGTCCGGCACCGGGCTGTCGCGGGTGAGCAGGAACCGGGTCCCCATGCCGATCCCGGCCGCGCCGTAGCAGAGCGCGGCGGCCAGCCCGCGCCCGTCGAAGAACCCGCCCGCGGCGATCACCGGCAGGTCCACCGCGTCGAGCACCTGCGGCAGCAGCACGGTGGTGGCGACCGGGCCGGTGTGCCCGCCGCCCTCGCCGCCCTGCACCAGCACCGCGTCCGCGCCCCACGCCGCGACCTTCTCGGCGTGCCTGCGCGCCCCGACGGAGGGGATCACCACGATGCCCGCGTCCTTGAGCTTGCCGACGAGCCGTTCGGCGGGCAGCAGCGCGAACGAGGCGACCGGTACCCGTTCGCGGATGAGCAGGTCCACCCGCTGCTCGGCGTCGGCGGCATCGGCGCGCAGGTTCACCCCGAACGGCCGGTCGGTGCGCTCCCGCACCTCCCGGATGGCGGCGGCCAGCCGCTCGCGGCTCATCGTGGCGGAGGCGAGGATGCCGAGCGCCCCCGCCTCCGCGGTCGCCGACACGAGCCGCGGGCCCGCGACCCAGCCCATCCCGGTCTGCACGATCGGATGGCGCACCCCGGTCAACCGGCACAGCGCGGTGTCCAGCCGCGGCGCGCTCACGCGGGCACCTCCCGGTGCCGCAGCCCGTCCGGGTCCAGCCTGCCGCGGATCAGCTCCAGCTCCTCGGCCGACGGCAGCCGGGTCTCGGCGACCGCCGAGGTGTCCAGCTCGAACCCGGTGCGCTGCCGCACCTCCCGCACGGTCACGCCCGGGTGCACCGAGCGCAGCCGCATCGTCCGGTCCGGCCCGGCGAAGTCGAGCACCGCGAGGTCGGTGACCACCACCCGCACGTCGTGGAACCGGCCGGCGGCACCGGTGGCCCGGTCGTGCCCGACACCGCAGACCAGGTCGACGCGTTCCACGAAGGTCCGCTCGCCGTGCTTCGGCACCCAGTAGTTCGTGACGTGGTTGACGCTGTTGCCCGGCGCCCCGCGCACCCCGATCAGCTGCACCTTCGGCCGCTCCCACGGCCCGATCCGGGAGATGTTCTGGTTGCCGTACCGGTCGATCTGGGTGGCGCCCATCATCACCCGCCTGCGCCCGCCCGCGAGCAGGTCGAGGACCCGGCGGTACGGCATCCAGCCCTCGGCGGTGGCCGCCTCGGATTCGCGGCCCAGTGGGGGCGGTTCGGTCAGCAGCACCGCCTCCCCGTCGGTGAGCAGCAGGTCCGGTGCCGTGGTCAGCCGGGCCAGCCGGGCGCCGAGCGCGGGGATCAGCCCGAACGGGGAGGCCAGCACCTCCCCGGCGTCGTGCCAGCTGTCGGCGCAGGCCGCGGCGCACACCTCCGCCCTGGTCGCGTCCATCACCCGTTCACCTCCCGCGCCGCGTCCACCGCGGCCTGGTAGGACCGTTCGTCCCCGGCGAGGAACTCGTCGTGGAACGCCTGCCAGCTCGCCGCGTCGGCGGCGGCCGCGGCGTAGCGGCGCTGGAACGCCTCGTCCCGCTCGTGGTCCGGGGCGCAGGAGGTGAAGTGCGCGCCGCGCGGGGTCTCCGCGACCGCGTCCACGTGGGTGCGGTCCAGCAGCAGCGACTGCACCGGCCCGCCTCGCAGCAGCTCCTCGGTCGGCACCACCCGCTCGCAGCTGAGGTAGCCGTGGTCGGCGGCGGCGCACATCAGGTCGTCGAAGTACGGGTCGGGCCCGAGGTACTGGGCGTTGCCGTGCCGGTCGGCGCGGTTGAGGTGCACCAGCGCCGCGTCCAGCCGCAGCGCGGGCATCGCCAGCAGCTCCTCGCCGTCCGGGTAGGGGGAGCGCACGGTGCGCAGCTCCGGGTCGAGCGCGGGCACGTCGGAGCCGAGCCCGGCGCGGGTCGGCAGGAACGGCAGCCGCGCGGCCGCGGCGCGCAGGCCCGCCAGCACCATGCCCTCGTCGTACTCGGCGACCGCGAGCTCCCCGCGCTGGCGCGCCGCCCGGAAGTGCGGGTCCAGCGGGATCGAGTCCAACGACACGAACCCGTGCACCACCTTCCGCAGCCTGCCCGCGGCGGCCAGCAGTCCGACGTCCGGGCCGCCGTAGGAGACCAGCGTCAGATCGCGCACCTCGGTGCGCAGGATCGCCCGCACCAGCGCCATCGGCTTGCGCCGGGAACCCCAGCCGCCGATGCCGATGGTCATCCCGCTGCGCAGCCGCCCCGCGATCTCGTCGGGGCTCACCAGCTTGTCCCGCACCGCCCTCACCCTCCCCGCCGGGAGTCGCCGTGCACGAACTCCTCCCGGGCTCGGTCGGACACCCCGCTGAGGTTGAGCTCGAAGGTGAACCCCTGCTCGAACCGGTAGCTGCGGTGCACGTCCACCGGGTCGATGCCGTTGAGCGATTCCTTGGCCTTGCGGATGACCAGCGGGTCCTTCGCGGCGATCTCGCCGGCGAGTTCCAGCGCCGCCGCGGGCAGCCGCGCGGGTTCGACGACGTCCCACACCGAGCCGAAGTCGGCGAGCTGCCGCGCCGTGGCGGTGCGCCCGGTGTAGAACATGGCGCGCGCGAAGTGCGGCGGCACCAGCCGGGACAGGTGGGTGGCGGCGCCGAGCGCGCCCCGGTCCACCTCCGGCAGCCCGAAGTAGGCGTCCTCGCTCGCCAGCACGACGTCCGAGTTGCCGACCAGCCCGATGCCGCCGCCCAGGCAGAACCCGTGCACGGCGCTGATCACCGGTACCGGGCACTCGTAGACCTCGCGGAAGGCCTCGTAGCAGCCGCGGTTGACCTCGATCAGCTTGCCGTGCCCGGGGTCGGCGGCGAGTTCCTTGATGTCCACGCCCGCGTTGAACCCGCGGCCTTCGGCCCGCAGCACGAGCACCCGGACGCCGGGATCGGCGCCCTGAGCGCGGACGGCTTCGGCGAGGTCGAGCCAGCCCCGCGCGGGGAGGGCGTTCACCGGTGGGTGGTCGACGGTCAGCACCGCGATTCCGTTGTCGTGGCGGTGGATCCGGACTGTCATGGCATCACCGAACCTAGCACTTGTTAGGTTGTTGCTGGTACGGTAGCAACCGCCGCGAAGTCCTCGCCAGAGGCGGAGCGGAACCGGATTTCCCAGCAGCGGCAACGAATTCCGGAGGCGTCCATGAGCGTCGAGATCGACCTGTCCGGCCGGGTCGCGCTGGTGACCGGCGGAATCCGCGGCATCGGCGCGGGCATCGCGGCCGTGCTGCGGCGGGCGGGCGCCCGGGTGTGGGTCTGCTCCCGGAACCCACCGGAGGCGCCGCCGGAGGCCGAATTCCGGGCGGCCGACGTGCGCGACCCGGACCAGGTGGACGAGCTGATCGCGGCGATCGTGCGCGCGGAGGGCCGGCTCGACGTGCTGGTGAACAACGCCGGTGGCGCGCCGCCCGCGGACACCGCCACCGCCTCGCCGCGGTTCCACGCGAAGGTCGTCGAGCTGAACCTGCTGGCACCGCTGCTGGTCAGCCAGCGGGCGTGGCCGGCTCTGCGGGAGACCGGCGGCTCCATCACCATGATCAGCAGCGTGGCGGCACGGCGGCCCGCGCCCACCATCGCCGCCTACGCGGCCGCGAAGGCCGGGCTGGAGAACCTGACCCGCACGCTCGCGCTGGAGTTCGCGCCCGCGGTGCGGGTGAACGCGGTCGCGGTGGGCGTGGCGAGCACCGAGAACTTCGCCGAGCACTTCGGCGTCCCGGCGGGCGATTCCGGCTTCGCGGCGGGGATTCCGCTGGGCCGCCCGGCGGAACCGGAGGAGGTCGGCGCGCTGTGCGCGTTCCTCGCCTCACCGCTGGCCGGCTACCTGACCGGGGACGTGCTGTCCGTGCACGGCGGCGGTGAGCCGCACCCGAACCTGGCGCGGCTGGCCGAGCGGTTCCAGGCGCCGGGCTGATCGGCGCCCGACGACGAGCAGGAGGTGGCCGTGACGGGAATCTGCGCGGGCAGGGTGGTCGTGGTGACCGGTGCGGCGCGCGGCCTCGGCCGCGCCCACGCGCTGGAGTTCGCCCGCCAGGGCGCGTCGGTGGTGGTCAACGACATCGGAGTCGGCCTCGATGGCGGTGGTGGGGACGCCGCGGCCGCCGACGCGGTCGTCGCGGAGATCCGGGCCGCCGGAGGCGAGGCCGTCGCCGACGGGTCCGACGTGGCCGACTGGGCGCAGGCCGAGCGGCTGGTGGCGCGCGCGGTGGCGACCTTCGGGCGGCTGGACGTGCTGGTGAACAACGCGGGCTTCGTGCGGGACCGGATGCTGGTGAACCTCGCCGAGCAGGAGTGGGACGAGGTGCTGCGCGTCCACCTCAAGGGCCACGCGGCGACGATGCGGCACGCGGCCGCGCACTGGCGGGACCGCGCGAAGGCGGGGGAGCGGGTGGACGCGCGCATCGTGAACACCTGCTCCGGCGCGGGCCTGCTCGGCAGCGTCGGGCAGGGCAACTACGCGGCGGCGAAGGCGGGCATCGCCGCGCTGACGGTGAACGCCGCCGCCGAGCTCGGCCGCTACGGCGTCACCGCGAACGCGATCGCCCCGGCGGCGCGCACCCGGATGACCGAGCAGGTGTTCGCCGCCGACATGGCCCGCCCGGACGGGGGAGGTTTCGACGCGATGGCGCCGGAGAACGTCTCCCCGCTGGTGGTGTGGCTCGGCAGCGCCGAATCGGCCGCCGTCACCGGACGCGTCTTCGAGGTGCAGGGCGGCGAGGTGCGGCTGATGACCGGCTGGCGCCACGGCGCCGGCGACGACGCGGGCCGCCGCCGCGATCCGGCGGAACTCGGCGCGGTGGTGCACGACCTGCTGCGCCGCGACCCCGAACCGGAACCGGTCTACGGGGCGTGAATCCGAACAGGGCCGCAACGACGGGAGCGAGATGACCGAGGCGTACATCGTCGACGCGCTGCGGACCCCGGTGGGCAAGCGCGGCGGCGGGCTCAGCGGGGTGCACCCGGCGGACCTGTCCGCGCACGTGCTGCAGGCGCTGGTGCGGCGCACCGGTGCCGACCCCGGCGAAGTGGACGACGTGGTGTGGGGCTGCGTGGACGCGGTCGGCGCGCAGGCGGGCAACATCGCCCGCACCGGCTGGCTCGCCGCCGGCTTCCCGGAGCACGTGCCGGGCGTGACGATCGACCGGCAGTGCGGTTCCTCGCAGCAGGCGGTGCACTTCGCGGCGCAGGCGGTGCTCAGCGGCACCGCGGACGTGGTCGTCGCGGGCGGGGTGGCGAACATGAGCGCCATCCCGATCGGCAGCGCGCTGCGCGCCGCGGACGGCCTGGACTTCCCGGTGGCCTACGGACCGGACTCGGGTTCGCACGGCTGGCAGCGGCGCTACGGCGACGCCGAGGTGACCCAGTTCCAGGGCGCCGAGCTCATCGCGCGGCACTGGGGCGTCTCGCGCGCCGACATGGAGGAGTTCGCGCTGCGCAGCCACCGCCGTGCGATCGCCGCGATCGACGAGGGCCGCTTCGACGCCGAGCTGGTGCCGGTCGCCGGGGTGGAGCGGGACGAGGGGCCGCGCCGCGACACCGGGCCGGAGAAGCTGGCCGCGCTCCGGCCGCTGCGGCCGGACGGGCTGCTCACCGCCGGGGTGTCCAGCCAGCTCTCCGACGGCGCCTCGGCGCTGCTGGTGGCCTCGGAGCGGGCGGTGGCCGCGCACGGCTGGCGCCCGCGGGCCCGCGTCCACCACCTGAGCGTGCGCGGCGACGACCCGGTGCTGATGCTGTCCGCGCCGATCGAGGCCACCCGGCACGCGCTGCGGAAGGCGGGGCTGTCCGCGTCCGACCTGGACGTGGTGGAGATCAACGAGGCGTTCGCGAGCGTGGTGCTGGCCTGGCAGCGGGAGATCGACGTGGATCCGGCGAAGGTCAACCCGAATGGCGGCGCGATCGCGCTCGGGCATCCGCTGGGCGCGACCGGGACGAAGCTGATGGCGACGATGCTGGGCGAGCTGGAGCGCACCGGCGGCCGCTACGGCCTGCAGACGATGTGCGAGGGAGGCGGCACCGCGAACGTCACCGTCCTCGAACGGCTCGGCGACTAGCGCGGCCGGGGCCACGTGGCGCGGATCACCGATCGGATGTCAGGATTCCTGCTCGGCGGAGCCATCGCTGGTCGGCCGGGTGCGGGCGGGGCCGCGCGCCCGGCCGGAGGGCGTTGCGCCGGTCCGGACCGTGCTCCGGAGCCCGCCCGGGAGGTGTGTTCTAGACCGCACGTGACCTTCTGAGGACATTTCACGTTTACCTTGCCAGGGGCGAGGTCGTCATCCGGGAGGTTCGGTTGGTGGAAGTGGACGTGGCGCGCGGGCGGCACGAGTGGATCGAACCCGGGGCGTTCGAGGTCGCGCCCGGGGTGCACCGGATCCCGCTGCCCATGCCCGGCGACGGGCTGCGCGCGGTCAACGTCTACGCCCTGGAGGACGGCGACGGGCTGGCGCTCGTCGACGCCGGGTGGGCGCTGCCGGAGGCCCGCGAAGCGCTGGAGCGCGGCCTCGGGCTGCTGGAGCGCGGGATCGGCGACGTGCGCCGGTTCCTGGTCACCCACCTGCACCGGGACCACTACACCCTCGCGGTGCGGCTGCGCGCCGAGACCGGCGCCACCATCGCCCTCGGCGCGGGCGAACGCCCCTCGCTGGAGGCGCTGCTGGACGGCACCGCGGACCGGCAGCTCGGCAAGCTGGAACGCGCCGGTGGGGACGAGCTCGCCGCGATGGTGCGCGACGCGCTCGTCGGCGTCGGCGGCGGGCCGGAGCAGGACTACGAGCAGCCCGACGAGTGGCTCGACGACGGTGCCGAGGTCCGGGTCGGTTCCCGGACGCTGCGCGTGCTGGAGACCCCCGGCCACACCCGCGGGCACGTCGTGTTCGTCGACGCGGCGAACGGGTTGCTGTTCGCCGGGGACCACGTGCTGCCGCACATCACGCCGTCCATCGGGCTGGAGGCCGCCCGCACCCCGCTGCCGCTCGGTGACTACCTGAGCTCGCTGCGGCTGGTCGGCGAGCTGCCGGACCTGCGGCTGCTGCCCGCGCACGGACCGGTCACCGGCAGCGCGCACGCCAGGGTCGCCGAACTCCTCGACCACCACGAGCGGCGCCTCGACCAGACCGCGGCCGCCGTGCTCGCGGGCGCGGCGACCGGCTTCGAGGTCGCGGGCGTGCTCGGCTGGACCCGCCGGGAGCGGGCCTTCGCCGACCTGGACGAGTTCAACCGGATCCTGGCCGTCGGCGAGACCCTGGCGCACCTGGACGTGCTGGTGGAGCGCGGCCGCCTGCGCCGGTCCACATCGGACGGTGTCGACCGCTACCGGCAGGCCTGATGGGACGGCGGCACAGCGCGCGCCGGGTTTCAGCGCAGCAGCAGGCGAACCGTGAGCTCCAGCCGGTTCGCCACGTCGGTCGCCGAGGCGCGGCGGGTCACCCAGGCGACCAGGTTGGACAGCCACACGTCCGCGATCACGCGGGCGATCGCGCGCTGCTCGTCGGTCGGCTCCTCGTCGCCGGTGGTCATCGCCCCGCTGAACAGCGCCTCGGTCAGCGCGCCGACCGCGTCGACCTCGTTGGCCGCCGAGGTGTCGGCGAACATGAACGCCCGCGTCATCGCCTCGGTCAACTGCGGGTTGCGCTGCATGGTGCGGGTCGTGCGGGACAGCACGTGCAGCACCCGGTCGTACGGGGTGTCGCCGGGGATCTTGCTGCGGTCCAGCCGGTCCAGCGACCGCTCGAACTCGCGGGCCAGGCCGGTCACCAACAGGTGGATCTTGGACGGGAAGTACCGGTAGAGCGTTCCCAGCGCCACGTCGGCCTTCTCGGCCACCGCGCGCATCTGCACGGCCTCGTAACCGCCCTTGCCCGCGAGGGCGATGGTGGCGTCGATGATCCGCTTGCGACGCGCGTTCTGCGCCGCCGAGCCGCCCTGGTCGTCGGCCAGCAGGCTGGCCGCGCTGCTCGCGGCACCGCGTCGCGGCATGGCGTTCATGAGGTCGGTCCTCTCGTGCGTCGGTCTCGCTGCGCCGCCCGCGGGGGCGGCGTCCCTCCCGGCGGGGCTGCGCCGGCCGCATGCCTGGATGAGAACATGTTCCACTCTACCCGTTGCGTGCCGCGGCGGCCCTGCGAGGTGAATTCGTGCGAGTAGCGCTGCTGTCGTACCGGAGCAAGCCGCACTGCGGCGGGCAAGGCGTCTACGTCCGGAACCTGAGCCGCGAACTGGTCGGGCTCGGCCACCGCGTCGAGGTGTTCTCCGGCCCGCCGTACCCGGACCTGGACCCGGGCGTGGAGCTGACCCGGGTGCCGAGCCTGGACCTCTACCGGGAACCCGACCCGTTCCGCACCCCGCACTGGCGGGAGCTGCGCGACCTCACCGATGTGCTGGAGGTCGCGACCATGTGGTCGGCGGGCTTCCCGGAACCGCTCACCTTCAGCCTGCGCGCGGCGAAGCTGCTGCGGGCGCGGGCCGGCGAGTTCGACGTGGTGCACGACAACCAGTGCCTCGGCTACGGGCTGCTGGGGCTGCGCCGCGCCGGGCTGCCGCTGGTGGCGACCGTGCACCACCCGATCACCCACGACCGCAGGCTGGAGCTGGCCGCCGCCGAGGGCTGGCGGCGGTTCGGGGTGCGCCGCTGGTACGGGTTCCTGCGGATGCAGGGCCGGGTGGCGCGGCGGATCCCCGAACTGCTCACCGTCTCGGAATCCTCGGCCCGCGACATCGTCGAGGACTTCGGCGTGGACCCGGGACGGCTGCGGGTGGTGCCGCTCGGCGTGGACCACGAGGTGTTCCGGCCGCCGGAGCGCCCGCGGGTGCCCGGCCGGATCGTCGCGATGGCCAGCGCGGACACCCCGCTCAAGGGCGTCGGCACGCTGCTGGAGGCGGTGGCGAAGCTGCGCACCGAGCGCGAGGTGGAACTCGTTCTCGTCGCCTCGCCGACCCCGGGCGGGCCGACCGAGCGGCTCATCGACGAGCTGGACATCTCCGGCGCGGTCCGCACCGTCAGCGGCATCAGCGACGAGGAGCTCGCCGAGCTGGTCGGCTCCGCCGAGATCGCCTGCGTGCCGTCGCTCTACGAGGGCTTCTCGCTGCCCACGGTCGAGGCGATGTCCTGCGGCACCCCGCTGGTCGCCAGCCGCGCGGGCGCGATCCCGGAGGTCGCCGGACCGGACGGGGAGTGCGCCGACCTGGTGCCGCCCGGGGACGCCGAAGCGCTCGCCGGGGCGCTCGGCGCGCTGCTGGACGACCCGGAGCGCAGGCGGCGGATGGGCGAGAACGGCAGGCAGCGGGTGCTGCGCGAGTACAGCTGGGCGTGGGGGGGCGGGCGCGGCCCCCCCCCCCCGAACGCCCGCCACAGTCGCTAGTAGTGGGCGCGCCGGGGTGGGAGGGTGGAGTCCTTCAAGGAGGGGGGGATGGGTG
>NZ_JAIUKC010000061.1:0-29505 GCF_020177435.1 Saccharopolyspora sp. 7B
GCTCCAGCTGCTCGGACCGGGCCCGGGGCGGGGGGGGGGGGGGGGGGGGGGGGGCCCGCCGGGGCGGGGGGGGGGGGGTGGGGGTGGCTGGCGGGGGGGGGGGGGGGGGGCTGGCCGGGGGGGGGGGGGGGGCCCCCCCCCCCGCGGAACGGTATGCCGAAGCGGAGGCGGAAATGGTGGGCGAGCGGTGCTGACGGTGGATTTCGACCTGCTCGGCGTGCGGGCGGGGCAGCGGGTGCTGGACCTCGGGTGCGGTGCCGGACGGCACTCCTTCGAGTACCTGCGGCGCGGCGCGAACGTGGTGGCCTTCGACCAGGACACCGAGGCGCTGGCCGAGGTGGAGACGATGTTCGGCGCGATGGCCGCCGCCGGTGAGGTGCCGGAAGGGGCGTCGGCGACGACGGTCAGCGGGGACGCGCTCGGCCTGCCGTTCCCGGACGACCACTTCGACCAGGTCATCGCCTCCGAGATCATGGAGCACATCCCGGAGGACGAGAAGGCCATGCGCGAACTGGTGCGCGTGGTGCGGCCCGGCGGCCGCGTCGTGGTGACGGTCCCGCGGCAGTGGCCGGAGCGGATCTGCTGGGCGCTGTCCGACGAGTACCACCAGGTCGAGGGCGGGCACGTGCGCATCTACCAGCGCGAGCAGCTGATCGGCCGGTTGCGGGAGGCGGGGTTGCGCGAGGTGCACCACCACCACGCGCACGCGCTGCACTCGCCGTACTGGTGGCTCAAGTGCGCGGTGGGCGTGGACGACGGGGACCACCCGCTGCCGAAGCTGTACCACAAGCTGCTGGTGTGGGACCTGATGAAGAAGCCGTGGCTGACCCGGACCGTCGAGTCCGCGCTGAACCCGGTGCTCGGCAAGAGCCTCGCGGTGTACCTGTACAAACCGGGAGTCGCGAGTGCCTGACCTGCCGGCCGTCGACGGGGTGGTCTCCGCGCCGCAGGTGCTGGCGACCGCGCGGTCCATCGCCGCGGTGCAGCTGCGTTCCGGCGCGGTGCCGTGGTTCCCCGGCGGGCACGTGGACCCGTGGGACCACGTCGAGTCGGCGATGGCCCTGTCGGCGGCCGGCCTGGTCACCGAGGCCGAACGGGCCTACGAGTGGCTGCGCGCGACGCAGCGCTCGGACGGGTCCTGGCCGCTGCAGGTGCGGGACGGCGCGGTGGAGGACGCCGCGTCGGACAGCAACTTCTGCGCCTACCCGGCGGTCGGCGTCTGGCACCACGTCACGACCACCGGTGACGAGGGGTTCGCCGAGCGGATGTGGCCGGTGGTGCGGCGGGCGATCGACTTCGTGCTGGGCCTGCAGCAGGCCAGGGGCGAGGTCGCCTGGGCCCGGGGCACCGGCGGCGAGGTCGCGGGGGAGGCGCTGCTGGCGGGCAGCGCCAGCATCCACCACGGCCTGGTGTGCGCGCTGGCGCTGGCCGAGCACCTCGGCGTCGCGCAGCCGGACTGGGAGGTGGCGCTGGAGCGGCTGGCGCACGCGCTGCGCCACCACCCGGAGGCGTTCGCGGCGAAGGACCGCTACGCGATGGACTGGTACTACCCGGTCCTGGGCGGACCGCTGCGCGATGCCACCGGCCACGACCGGATCATGCGGCGCTGGTCGGACTTCTTCGTCGACGGGCTCGGCGTGCGGTGCGTGGACGACAACCCCTGGGTGACGGGCGCGGAGACCTGCGAGCTGGTGCTGAGCCTGGAGCTGCTGGGGCGGCGGGAGCTGGCGGTGCAGGCGCTGGCCTCGATGCAGCACCTGCGCGAGGAGGACGGTTCGTACTGGACCGGCCTGGTCTACTCCGACCGCAAGCGGTGGCCGGTGGAGCGCACCACGTGGACGGGGGCGGCGGTGGTGCTGGCCGCGGACGTGCTGTGCCGCGCGACGCCGGGCGCCGCGATCTTCCACACCGCCCGGCCCGGCCCGCCGACCGGCGCCCGCCCGGTGGACGACGCCTGCGGCTGCCCCGCGCGGCTCTCGGAGCTCGTCACCGACTGATCGGGCCCGGCAGCCCACCCGCCCGTTCTCGCCGGACCGGTGGGCCGCTCGTCCGGAGTCAGAGGGTGCCGGGTTCGCCCGCGGTGCGTTCCAGCACGCGCAGCGAGCCGACCTGGCGGACCTCCCGGAAGTTCCCGCCGTCGAGGGCGCGGCGGTAGATGCGGTACGGCGCCTGCCCGCCGTCGGCCGGGTCGGGGAACACGTCGTGGATGACCAGCGCCCCGCCGGGCGCGACCCACGGCGCCCAGCCCTCGAAGTCGGTGTTCGCCGCCTCGTCGGTGTGCCCGCCGTCGATGAACACCAGGTTCAGCGGGCTGCGCCAGAACGAGGACGTGGTGCGGGAGCTGCCGACGATCGCCACCACCTCGTCCTCCAGGCCGGCGTCGGCGATCGTGCGGCGGAACACGCCGAGCGTGTCGAGCTTGCCGACCTGCGGGTCCACCAGCTGCGGGTCGTGGTACTCCCAGCCGGGCTGGTGCTCCTCGGAGCCGCGGTGGTGGTCGACGGTGACGATGCGGCCGCCGGTGGCGCGGGCCGCCGCGCCCAGGTAGATCGTCGATTTCCCGCAGTAGGACCCGACCTCGACGGCCAGCCCGGTGCCGAGGAAGTCGAGGGCGGCGCGGTGCAGCGCGAGCCCTTCGTCGGCGGGCATGAAGCCGATCGCCCGCTCGGCCTTGGCCGCGAGTTCGGGCGGCAGGCTGGGGGTTCCGGTCGTCGCGGTCGGTGTCACGTGAGTCCTTTCGGGTCCGGCTGTCCCGCCGAGCCTACGCAGGAACACCCCGAATCAGGTAGAACGTGTTCTACCTAGTCTCCGGCGTGGGAGGGCGCGATGCCGATCGCGAGCACCGAACTGCAGCGCGACGTGCGGGAGTCGATCCGGGCGTGGGCCGACCGGCTCGACGGCACCGGCGAGGTGCGGGCCCGCGAAGAACCCGGAACCCGGTGGGAACCGGGCCGCGGCTGGGCGGAGTTGGCCGAGTTGGGCGTGTTCGCCATCGCGGTGCCGGAGCGCAACGGTGGCGCGGGCGGCGGGATGGCCGATCTGGCGGCGGCGCTGGAACCGGTGGCCGAGGCGCTGCCGCCCGGGCCGATCGCCTCGACCTGCGCGGCCGGCGTGCTGCTCGGCCGTGGTGGAGATCTCCCCGCCGTGCTGCCGGAACTGGCCGCGGGTGCGCTCCCGGTCGCGGTCGCGGCCGGCCCCGGAGGACTGGTCGCCGAAGCGGGCCCGCGCGGCGGGCTGCTCGTGTCCGGCGTGGTCGATCCGGTGCCGTCCGCGCCGGACGCCGCGCGCCTGCTGCTCGCCGCGCGCGGCCCGGACGGGCGGGACGCGTGGTTCCTGCTCGACGCGGCCCGCGCCCGGATCGAACCGCGCCGCGCGCTGGACTTCTCCCGCTCGCTGGGCCGGATCGAGCTCTCCGGCGTCGAGGTCGGCGCGGAGTCGCTGCTGCCCGGGATGGGCACTGCGGAGGTGCGCGACGTGCTGGTGACCCTCGCGGCGGCCGAGGCCTCCGGGGTCGCCGGGTGGTGCCTGCGCACGGCGGTGGCGCACGCCCGCACCCGCGAGCAGTTCGGCCGGGTGATCGGGAGCTTCCAGGCCGTCAAGCACCTGTGCGCCGAGATGCTGTGCCGCGCCGAGCAGGTCGCCGCGCTGGCCTGGGACGCGGCCCGCGCGCTGGACGAGGACCCCGGCCAGCACCCGCTCGCGGCCGCGGCGGCCGGGGCGATCGCGCTGGACGCGGCGGTGGACACCGCGAAGGACTGCGTGCAGGTGCTCGGCGGCATCGGCTTCACCTGGGAGCACGACGCGCACCTGCACCTGCGGCGCGCGGTGGCCCTGCGGCAGTGGCTCGGCGGGGGAGGGGCGTGGCGGCGGCGCACCGCCGAGCTCGCCCTGGGTGGTGCCCGCCGCGGGCTCGGCGCGGGCGGCGAGCTGCCCGCGGCGGTGCGGGAGCGGCGGGCGGAAGTGCGCGCCACCGCCCGGGAACTGGCGCGGACTCCGGCCGGTGAGCAGCGGGCGCGGCTGGTCGACACCGGTTACCTCGCGCCGCACTGGCCGCGCCCGCACGGCCTCGACGCGGGCCCCGGCCTGCAGCTGCTGATCGACGAGGAGCTGCGCGCCGCCGGGGTGGTCCGCCCGGACCTGGTGATCGGCGGCTGGGCGGTGCCGACGCTGCTCGGGCACGGCACGGCCGAGCAGTGCGCGCGGTTCGTGCGGCCCACCGCGCTCGGCGAGATCACCTGGTGCCAGCTGTTCAGCGAACCCGGGGCGGGCTCCGACCTGGCCGGGCTGCGCACCCGTGCCGAACGGGTGCCCGGCGGGTGGCGGCTGCACGGGCAGAAGGTGTGGACGTCGATGGCCCGCGAGGCGCACTGGGCGATCTGCCTGGCCCGCACCGACCCGGACGTGCCGAAGCACCGCGGCATCACCTACTTCCTGGTGGACATGGCGGCCGAGGGCATCGACGTGCGCCCGCTGCGGGAGATCACCGGCGAGTCGGTGTTCAACGAGGTGTTCCTGGACGGCGTGTTCGTGCCCGACGAGCAGGTGGTGGGCGAACCGGGTCAGGGCTGGCGGCTGGCGCGCACCACGCTGTCCGGCGAGCGGGTCGCGATGGGCGGTGGTTCGGCGCTGGGCGCGGAGGTGGAAGCGCTGCTGGCGGTGGCGCGGGAGGCGGACGATCCCGGGCTGGACCGGGTGGGCGCGCGGGTGGCGGAGGGCCTGTCGGTGTCGCTGCTGCGTTCGCGGGCGACGCTGCTGAGCCTGGAAGGCCGCGATCCGGGCGCGCAGGCGAGCGTGGAGAAGCTGGTCGGGGTGCGCCACCGCCAGCAGGTCGCGGAGACGGCGTTGGAACTGCTCGGACCGGAGGGCGCGGCGGCCGACGGTGCGGCGGCGGGACCGGCGCGGGAGTTCCTGCTCAGCCGGTGCCTGAGCATCGCAGGCGGCACCACGCAGGTGCTGCGCACGGTCGCGGCCGAGCGGATCCTGGGCCTGCCGCGGAGCTGAACCCTTGCGCCGGGACCACCCGTGCGGCTAGAACTAGAACAAGTTCCATTCATGGTCCGGGCTGGGCGACGCGGGGAGCCGATGTGGATTTCGCACTCGACGACACGCATCAACCGTTGCGGGAGCTGGCGAACGACGTCCTCGTCCGCGAACGCGATCGGAGCCGGAACGCGCCGGACGGCGACGGATCCGGAACGGGTTCTCGCACCTGGAAGGCGCTGGCCGCCGCCGGACTGCTCTCGCTGGCCGTCCCGGAACGCCTCGGCGGCGCCGGGCTCGGCCCGCTGGCCACCGCCGTGCTGCTCGCCGAGATCGGCAGGCACGCGGCCCCCGTCCCGGCGCTGGCGACCACGGCGTTCGGCGTGCTGCCGGTGGCCCGGCACGGCACCCCCGTCCAGCAGGACCGGCTGCTCGGCGAGGTCGGATCCGGGCAGGTGCTCACCGCCGCGCTCGGCGAACCCTCCGCGCCGCTGACCCCCGCACCCCGCACCTCGGCCCGGCCGGACGGCGCCGAGCTGGTCGTCACCGGCACCAAGACCGACGTGCCCGCGGCCGCCGCGGCCCGCGAGATCCTGGTCCCGGTCACCGTCGAAGGCGGTGGGACCGCCGTCGCGC
Organism: Saccharopolyspora sp. 7B; assembly: GCF_020177435.1. Lineage (NCBI taxonomy): Bacteria > Bacillati > Actinomycetota > Actinomycetes > Pseudonocardiales > Pseudonocardiaceae > Saccharopolyspora > Saccharopolyspora sp. 7B. The sequence goes on from NZ_JAIUKC010000061.1 coordinate 5,617, forward strand.
TGCTGCGGCCCGACGCGCCCGGCGTCGAGCTGGAACCCACCTCGACCTCCGGCGGCACCGCGTGGACCGCGCGCTTCGCGCAGGCGCGCGGCGAACGGCTCGGCGGCGCGGACGCGCTGCCCGACCTGCTGCGGTGCGCCCGCGCCGGGATCTGCGCGCTCGGCGACGGCGCCCTCGCGGGTGCGCTCGCGCTCACCACCGAGCACGTGCGCACCCGCACCCAGTTCGGCAGGCCGCTCGCGGCGTTCCAAGCCGTCGCCTGGCAGATCGCCGACGTGCACATCGCCGCCCGCACCCTGCACCTCGCGGTGCTCGCGGCCTGCTGGCGGCTCGACGAGCGGCGCCCCGCCGAGGAGGACCTGGCGGTCGCCGCGCTGTGGCTCACCGAGCAGGCCCCGGCCGCGCTGCACACCTGCCACCACCTGCACGGCGGGATCGGGCTCGACGTCACCTACCCGTTGCACCGGCACCACTCGCTGGTGAAGGACCTGACCAGGCTGCTGGGCGGCCCCGGGAGCGCGGTGGACGCGCGCGCCGACCGGCTCGCGCGGCGGTGAGGAGCACCCGTGTTCATCGACTGCACCGAGCAGCAGCAGGCGCTGCGCGCCGAACTGCGAGAGTACTTCGGCGGACTGCTCAGCGAGGAGGAGCGGGCCGAACTCGGCACCGAGCGGCACGGCGCGGTGTTCCGCGACGTGGTGCGGCGGATGGGCCGCGACGGGTGGCTCGGCGTCGGCTGGCCCGTGGAGTACGGCGGCCGCGGGTTCGGCCCGGTGGCCCAGCACATCTTCGCCAGCGAGGCGGCGCGCGCCGACGTGCAGCTGCCCTCGGTGACGCTGCAGACGGTGGGCCCGACGCTGCTGGCGCACGGCACGCCCGAGCAGAAGGCCCACTTCCTGCCCAAGATCCTCGCCGGGGAGCTGCACTTCGCCATCGGCTACACCGAACCGGAGGCGGGCACCGACCTGGCCGCGCTGCGCACCCGCGCCGTGCGCGACGGCGACCACTACGTGGTGGACGGCCAGAAGATCTTCACCACCGGCGCGCACGACGCCGACCACATCTGGCTGGCCTGCCGCACCGACCCGGACGCGCCGAAGCACCGGGGGATCTCGATCCTCATCGTGGACACCACCGACCCCGGCTACTCGTGGACGCCGATCATCACCTGCGACGGGGCGCACCACGTCAACGCCACCTACTTCACCGGGGTGCGGGTGCCGGTGTCGCGGCTCGTGGGGGAGCAGGACCGCGGCTGGCAGCTGATCACCACCCAGCTCAACCACGAGCGGGTCATGCTCGGGCCCGCCGGGCGCATCGACGGGATGGCCGCGCGCGTCCGGGACTGGGCGGCCGCGCGCCGCGACCCGGACGGCACCCCGCTGGTGGAGCTGCCGGACGTGCGGCGCGCGCTGGCGCTCGCGCACGCCTGCACCCGGGTGAACGAGCTGCTGAACTGGCAGGTCGCCGCGGGCGGGCCGGTGGCGGCGGCGGACGCCTCGACGACGAAGGTGCTCACCTCCGAGCGCATCCAGTCCCTGGGCCGGCTGTTCGAGGAGGTGGTGGCCCGGCACGGCGACGCCGCCGACCCCGGCACCGGGCGGCTGCTGGACTGGCTGGACGTGCAGGGCAAGCGGAACTTGGTGCTCACCTTCGGCGGCGGTGTCAACGAGGTCCAGCGGGAGCTGATCGCCACGGCCGGTCTCGGACTGCCCAGGGTCCCGCGGTGAGCGGCACGGGCCCGCCGCGACCGGTGGTGACCGGCTTCGCCGTGGCGGGGCGCGGGGATCGGGGACGGGCGCTGGAGCGGAGGGAGCGGTGATGGGCGTGCAGGTGGAGCGGGACGCCGATGCGGAGATCCGGGCGGTGGCCGAGCGGATCCGGGCGGCGGGGGAGTCGGGGCCGCGGCTCGCGCGGGACCCGGTGAACCAACCGATGATCAACAACTGGGTGGAGGCGCTGGGCGACGAGAACCCCGTCTACACCGACGAATCCGCGGCCACCGCGTCCGTCCACGGTGGACTCGTCGCCCCGCCCGCGATGGCGCAGGTGTGGACGATGCCCGGGCTGCGCCCCGACTTCGACACCGACGATCCGCTGCACGCGATGATGACCGCGCTGGACGAGCGCGGTTTCACCTCGGTGGTCGCGACGAACAGCGAGCAGACCTACCACCGGTACCTGCGCCACGGCGAGCGGATCGGCGTCACCACCCGGCTCGAATCGGTGGTCGGCCCCAAGCGGACCGGCCTCGGCGACGGCTGGTTCGTCACCACCCGCAGCACCTGGTACTCCGGGGCGGAACCGGTCGCGGAGATGATGTTCCGGGTGCTGAAGTTCCGGCCGCCGCAGGGGGAACCGGCCGCTCCGACGGCCGAACCGGAACCGGCGCCGGCGATCCTGCCCGCGATCAGCCGGGACACCGCGTACTTCTGGGCGGGCACCGCCGAGCGGGAGCTCCGGATCCAGCGCTGCGGCGGTTGCGGCCTGCTGCGCCACCCGCCCGGCCCGATGTGCCCGGAGTGCGGCGCCACCTCGCCGACGCACCTGGTCGCCGCCGGGCTCGGTGAGGTGTACAGCTACGTGGTGCACCACCACCCGCCGCTACCGGGCAAGACGCTGCCGCTGGTGATCGCGCTGGTGGAACTGGACGAAGGGGTGCGGATGCTCGGCGAGCTGCACGGCGTCGAACCGGACCGGGTCGAGATCGGCCTGCGGGTCCAGGTGGACTACCGGGCCGAAGGGGAGATCACCACGCCGTTCTGGCGGCCGGCCGGAGGTGCCGCATGACCACCTTGCCGCGCACGCGCACCGCCCCGGAGGTGCGGGTGGGGGAGTCGCTGCCGGAGGTGCGGATCGAGATGACGCCGACCTTCATCGTCAGCAGCGCGCTCGCCACCCGCGACTTCCAGGACGTGCATCACGACCGCGACCGGGCGCAGGCCGGGGGATCCGCGGACATCTTCGTCAACATCCTCACCAGCACCGGGCTCGCGCAGCGCTACGTCACCGACTGGGCGGGCCCGGAGGCGCTGGTGCGCGGCGTGTCGGTGCGGCTCGGCGCACCCTGCTACGCGCACGACACCTTGGCGCTGTTCGGGCAGGTGCTGTCCCGCGCGGACGACGGCGAGTTCGAGGTGGAGGTGCTGGGCCGCAACGGACTCGGCGAACACCTGCGCGGCACCGTCCGGGTCGCGCTGCCGGAGGGGGCATCATGAGCTTCGCGGGACGGACCGCCATCGCCGGGATCGGCGCCACCGAGTTCTCCAAGGACTCCGGCCGCAGCGAACTCCAGCTGGCCGCCGAGGCGGTCCGCGCCGCGGTCACCGACGCCGGGCTCGAACCGTCCGATGTGGATGGTCTGGTGACGTTCACGATGGACGAGAACACCGAGATCGCGGTGGCGCGCGAACTGGGCGTGCCGGAACTGCGGTTCTTCAGCCGGGTGCACTACGGCGGCGGTGCCGCCTGCGCCACCGTGCAGCAGGCCGCGCTCGCCGTCTCGGCCGGGATCGCGGACGTCGTGGTGTGCTACCGGGCGTTCAACGAGCGCTCCGGGCACCGGTTCGGCCAGGTGCAGGCCGCCGCGGCCGCCGCCCCCACCTCGTCCGGAGTGGGCAACGGCTGGAGCTATCCCGTCGGACTCGGCACCCCGGCCGCGCAGGTCGCCATGTTCGCCCGCCGCTACCTGCACGAGTACGGCGCCACCAGCGAGGACTTCGGCCGGGTCGCGGTCGTCGACCGCGCGCACGCGGCCACCAACCCGAAGGCCTGGTTCCACGGGCGGCCCATCACCCTCGCCGAGCACCAGGCGTCCCGGTGGATCACCGAGCCGCTGCACCTGCTGGACTGCTGCCAGGAGAGCGACGGCGGTGTCGCGCTCGTCGTGGTCAGCGCGGAACGGGCCCGCGACCTGCCGCACCCGCCTGCGGTCGTCGCCGCGGCGGCGCAGGGCAGCGGGCCGGACCAGTTCACCATGACCAGCTACTACCGCCAGGAGCTCGCGGCGCTCCCGGAGCTGGGACTGGTCGCTCGCCAGCTGTGGCGGCAGGCCGGGTTCGGGCCGCAGGACGTGCGGACGGCGGTGCTCTACGACCACTTCACGCCGTTCGTGCTGGTGCAGCTGGAAGAACTCGGCTTCTGCGGGCGCGGCGAGGCGCGGCACTTCATCGCCGACGGCGGTATCGGGCTGGACGGGCGGTTGCCGATCAACACCCACGGCGGTCAGCTCGGCGAGGCCTACGTGCACGGCATGAACGGCATCGCCGAGGCGGTCCGCCAGCTCCGCGGCACCGCCGCCAACCAGCTCACCGACGTCCCGAACGTCCTGGTCACCGCCGGAACCGGGGTCCCCACCAGCGGTCTCGTCCTCACCGCGGCCTGACCAGGGACGTGCCGTCGCGGGCGGGGATGCCCCGGTGGGGCGGGTGAGCACCGCGTCCCGGACCCGGCGGCGGTGCGCGCGGGATCAGCGCGGCAGGCGGGCGATGGCGGTGATGATGAGGCCGTCGTCGGCGAGCCAGCGCCCGGCGAACGACGTGAGCGGCTCGCCCTCCACCTCCGGCCCGGTCTTGAGCAGTCGCGCGGCGAACGTTCCGTCCCGGTCGAGGGTGAGGTCGGCGTCCTCGAACCCCAGCCACTCCCGCGCGATCGGGAACCACGCCTTGTACACGGATTCCTTGGCGCTGAACAGGATCCGGTCCCAGTGCACGGACGGGTCCGCAGTGGACAGCGCCTCGATCCGCGGCCGTTCGGCCGGCAGCGTCACCGCGTTGAGCACCCCGTCCGGCAGCGCGTCGTGCGGCTCGGCGTCGATGCCGACGGTGAGCACCGAGTCCCGCAGCCCGACGACGGCGGCCCGGTAGCCGGCGCAGTGCGTCATGCTGCCCACCACCCCGTCCGGCCAGCCGGGTGCGCCCCGCTCGCCGGGCAGCAGCGGTGCGGCGGGCACGCCGATCTTCGCGAGGGCGGCGCGGGCGCAGTGCCGCGCGGTGGTGAACTCGCGGCGCCGCTTGTCCACGGCGCGCGCGATGACCGCCGCCTCCTCGTCGAACAGCCAGGCGTCCGGCGGATCGGTGCGGGTCTCCTCCCAGGCGAGTTCGCCGGGCAGCAGGCGTTCGATCACGACGTCTCCTCCGGGAAGACCAGGCGCAGCGGATCGTCCGGCAGCCCGTGCCGTTTCCACTCGCGCGGGTAGCCCACCGACACCTCCTGGAACCGCACGCCGTCGTGCCAGGTGGTGCGCGGGATGTGCAGGTGCCCGTAGACGACCGCGGCCGCCCGGTGCCGCAGGTGCCAGTCGGCGGTGTGCACCGTGCCGCACCACTGCGCGAACTGCGGGTACCAGAGCACGTCGGTGGGTTCGCGCACCAGCGGGTAGTGGTTCACCAGCACCGTCGGCAGTTCCGGGTCGCACTCGGCGAGCCGGCGCTCGCTGTAGGACAGCCGGGCCCGGCACCAGTCGTCGCGGGTCGGGTGCGGATCGGGGTGCAGCAGGAACTCGTCGCTGCACACCACGCCCGACTCGTGCGCGACCGCCAGCGCCTCCTCCTTCGTGGAGGTCCCGGCGGGGCGGAACGTGTAGTCGTAGAGCACGAACAGCGGCGCGATCGTCACCGGCCCGCCGCGCCCGGTCCACACCGGGAACTCGTCCTCCGGCGTGACGACGCCGAGTTCGCGGCAGCGGCGCACCAGTTCCAGGTAGCGGGCTTCGCCGCGCAGCTGCAGCGGGTCCTGCTTCGGCGTCCACAGCTCGTGGTTGCCGGGAACCCAGATGACCTTCGCGAACCGTTCGGCGAGCATGCCCAGCGCCCAGGAGATGTCCTCGGACAGCTCGCCCACGTCGCCCGCGACGATCAGCCAGTCCTCGTCGGTGCGGGGCCGCAGCCCGCGCGCGATGTCCTTGTTCTCGGCCATCGCGACGTGCAGATCGCTGACGGCCAGCAGTTCGCCGGAGCTCATGATGCGGCGATCATATCCGAGCCGCGCGGCCCGCCCGCCCGTTCCGCGGGCCTTCTAGGGGTTCTCCTGCCCGTCCGATCGCCGGTGCGGGGGTGCCCGGCGGAGTCCCACGATCCGAGAGCCCAATCCTGTCGTGCCGGGTTGGGTTTACAGCGGGCGCGGCGCGTGGCTACCGTGATCGCATGGCCCGGACGTCGACGCTCACCACGCGCGGATACGTGGATTTCGCCCGAGTGTCCTCCGCGCTCTGTAGCGCCTGAGCCCTTCCTCCCGCCCGGCCCCGGGCACCCTCCGCACCGCACGGCCGCTCCCGAACCGGAGCGCCCGGTACCGCGTCGACGCCGACGCGCCCTCGAACTCCGCCGCACCGCGCCGAACCCGGCCGGTGCCGCCTCCCCGCATGCCAGTGGAGCGTGACGATGACCTTGCCAGCGCCCGAGAGCGCCCGATCCGACACCGGCCCCGGCCCCGGCGCGATACCCGTCACGACGGTGCGCACCGACCGGGCAAAGGGGGAGCAGCGGCTGCCCCGCTGGCTGGTCAAGACCTTCAGCCCGATCGGGCTGATCGTGCTGTGGCAGGTGCTCAGCTCCACCGGTGTCCTCGACGACGACACGCTCGCCTCCCCGGGCACGGTCGCCGCCACCGCCTGGGAGATGTGGCAGGAGGGCCGGTTGCAGGACGCGGTGCTCGCCTCGGTGCAGCGCGTCGCGGTCGGCCTCGTCTTCGGCCTGGTCGCCGCCGTCGTGCTCGCGACCCTCTCCGGGCTGTTCCGGCGCGGGGAGGACATCGCCGACGCCCCGATGCAGATGCTGCGCACCGTGCCGGTGATCGGCCTCATCCCGCTGCTGATCATCTGGTTCGGGATCGGGGAGACGCCGAAGATCGTGCTCATCGCGCTCGCGGTGACCTTCCCGCTGTACATGAACATCTTCGGCGGCATCCGCAACGTGGACGCCGGGCTGGTCGAAGCGGCCAAGACCCTCGGGCTCGGCTGGTTCGCCCAGGTGCGGCACGTGATCCTGCCTGCGGCGATGCCGAACGCGCTGGTGGGGCTGCGGTTCTCGCTCGGCTCGGCGTGGCTGGCGCTGGTGTTCGGCGAGACGATCAACGCGACGGCCGGCATCGGCTACGAGATGAACATGGCCCGCGAGTTCTTCCAGACCGACGTGATCGTCGTGTGCCTGGTGCTCTACGCCCTGCTCGGCCTGGTGGCCGACTTCCTCGTCCGACTTCTCGAAAGGACCGTGCTGGCATGGCGACCGGCTTTCCGCGGAGCGTGACCGAATCCGCACCTGACACCGACCAGGTGACCCCCGAGCCCACCGGCGTCGCGGTGGCCCCCGCGCCCGCCGAGTCGGCGGCCTCCGTGCGCGGGCTCACCAAGAGCTTCGGCGACCGCACCGTGCTCGACGGCCTGGACCTGGACATCGAACCCGGTCAGTTCGTCGCCCTGCTCGGCCCCAGCGGCTGCGGCAAGAGCACCCTGCTGCGCATCCTCGCCGACCTCGACCACGAGATCAGCGGCGAGGTGCGGGTCGCCCAGCGGCGCGCCGTCGCCTTCCAAGCGCCGCGGCTGCTGCCGTGGAAGCGGGTGTGGCGCAACGTGGTCCTCGGCCTGCGCGGCAGGCCGGACCGGGCCAAGGCCGTGGCGGCGCTGGAGGAGGTGGGCCTCGGGCACCGGGTCGACGAGTGGCCGAAGGTGCTCTCCGGCGGCGAGGCGCAGCGCGCGTCGCTGGCCCGCGCCCTGGTGCGGGAACCGGACCTGCTGCTGCTCGACGAACCGTTCTCCGCGCTCGACGCGCTCACCCGGATCAAGGTGCAGGCGCTGGTGGGGGAGCTGTGGCAGCGGCACGGCTGCGCGATCCTGCTCGTCACCCACGACGTGGAGGAGGCGCTGCTGGTCGCCGACCGGGTGCTGCTGCGGGACGGCGGCGGCATCGTGCACGACCAGCTCGTCGAGCACCCCCGCCCGCGCGACGTGGCCGCGCCCGCGTTCGTCGCCCAGCGCGCCGAACTCCTCTCGTGGCTCGGCGTGCACTGACCGACCCCCTCCCCGCGGCGCGCTCCTCCGCCGCTCCACCCCGGCCCCGCGGGCCGCGGGCGCGGTCCCGCGCGCCCGCGCGGCGGGCCCCCGGGAACCGAGACAGGAAGTGTCTGACCATGAGTGTGGAAATCGTCGGCATGATCGGCGCCCAGCACGTCTCCGAGATCCACCCGGCGAGCGGCCCCGCCGTGGACCCCGCGTTCCTGCGCCGCTTCGCCCGCGCCCACGAGGACGGCGGCTTCGACCGGGTCCTCATCGGCCACGGCTCCGGATCCCCGGACGGCACCCAGCTGGCCGCGCACGTCGCCGCGCACACCGACCGGCTCGGGCTGCTCATCGCGCACCGGCCCGGATTCGTGGCACCCACGCTGGCCGCGCGGACCTTCGCCACGCTGGACGCGCTGTCCGGCGGGCGGATCGCGGTGCACGTCATCTCGGGCGGCAGCGACGCCGACCAGCGCCGCGACGGCGACCACCTGGACAAGGAGCAGCGCTACGCGCGCACCGACGAGTACCTGGAGGTGCTCAAGCGGGCGTGGACCGAGGACGGGCCGATCGACCACGACGGGCCGAACTACCGGATCGAGGACTTCAGCACCGCGGTGAAACCCGTGCAGCGGCCCCGGATCCCGCTGTACTTCGGCGGTTCCTCCGCGGCGGCCTACCGGGTCGGCGGCAAGCACGCCGACGTGTTCGCGCTGTGGGGCGAGCCGCTGGCCGAGACCGCCGAGCAGATCGCCTCCGTCCGCGCCGCCGCGCGGGCCGCCGGACGCACCGACGTGCCCGGCATCAGCGTGTCGTTCCGGCCCATCCTCGGCGCCACCGAGGAGCTCGCCTGGGAGCGCGCGCACTCCGTGCTGGACCGGATCCGGGCCGCTCGCGGCGGGTTCGGCTCCTTCACCGGGCCGAAGACGCTGGGCAAGGACGCCGAGGTCGCCAACGTCGGCTCGCAGCGCCTGCTGGCAGCGGCCGCCAAGGGCGAGCTGCACGACCGGGCGCTGTGGACCCCGACCTCGCAGGCCACCAACGCGGCCGGGAACTCCACCGCGCTCGTCGGCACCGCCGAGACCGTCGCGAAGGCACTCGCCGACTACGTGGACATCGGGGTGACCACGCTGCTCATCCGCGGCTACGACCCGCTCGACGACGCCATCGACTACGGCCGGGAGCTCATCCCCGCCGTCCGCGAAGAAGTGGCGCGCCGCGCGGGCGCCGCCGAGCGGACACCGGCGTGAGCGCGCCGGACCGCCGGGTCGCCCGGGGGTGCATGATGCCGGGCACGGAACGAATGGAGTCGAGATGACCCGCAGCTGGGTGCCGGAGACCGCCTCGCGGGGCCACGTCGTGGTGCTGCACGGGCGGGGCGAACACCCCGGCCTGTACGAGCGGTTCGGCCGCAGGCTCGCCGTCGACGGCTACACCGTCGTCGTCCCGGACCTCGGCACCGCACCGGCCGACTGGTTCGACGGGGCGGGCGACACCGCCCGCATCCTCGTCGGCACCGACACCGGTGCGCTGCGCGCCTGGGAGACCGCGCTGGAGACCGAGGTGGACGGGCTGGTGCTGGCGGGCACCCCGCTGGCCGCGGCGCCCGGTGCGCCCGCCGGGCGCGAGGACGAGATCGCCGCCCGCACCTCCTGCCCGATCCACCGCGAACGGCTCAGCGCCGACCCGGAATTCCACTGGGGCGAGCTCGACGCGGGCACCGCCGAACCGCCGCAGCGGCTCCCGGACGTGCCGGTGCTGCTGCTGCACGGCGATGCCGACGCCATCGCGCCCGTCGACCCGGTCACCCGGCTCGGCGCCGCGCACCCGCAGGCGAGCACCGCGGTGTTCAAGGACGGCGTGCACGACGTGCTCAACGACAAGGTGCACCGCAGCGTCGCCGCCCGGATCGTGCTGTTCTGCGAGGAGATCGCCAAGGGCGCCGTGGTGCTGCCGGAGGTGGCCGCGACCAGGAGCACCCGGGTGCGCCGCGCCGCGCCCGTGCACATCTCCGCGCGCGTCGACTACTCGGTGCGCGCCCTGGTGGAGCTGGCGAGCAGCGGCAGGCAGCAGACCTGCGAATCGATGGCCCGCACCCAGGGGATCCCGCTGAACTCGCTGGTGAACCTGATGGTGGAGCTGCGTCGCGGCGGCCTCGTGCACAGCCAGCGCGGCTGCGAAGGCGGCTACTGGCCGGCGCGGGACGCCGCGGAGATCACCCTCGCCGACGTGGTCCGCGTCGTCGAAGGCGCGGTGACCTCCCGACACGACGACGCCGAGCGGGACGCGGTGTGGACGCGGCTCGGCGGCGCCGTCGCGGACTTCCTCGAACGGATCACCATCGCCGACCTGGCCGCCGAACAGCGCGCGGCGGCCTGACCCAGAACGGAGCAGTTCCATGGCGGACGCATTCCACCCCGACCTGACCTCGAAGGTCGACCCCGCGGAGAAGCAGTCGCTGCGCTCCCGGCTGCACCACATCCGCGGCAGCGAGCTGGACGGGGGCACCGCGCAGACCGAGGGCATGCAGCGGTTCGCGGCGATCAGCGGCGACACCGTCGGCTCCGAGCGGATCTGGACCGGCGAGACGCACGTGGCGCCCGCGACGGCCTCCGACAACCACCACCACGGTGAGTCGGAGACCGCGATCTACGTGGTCAGCGGCCACCCCCGGTTCGTCTTCCACGACGGCACCGAGGAGGTGCGGATCGAGACCGAGCCCGGCGACTACATCTTCGTGCCGCCGTACGTGCCGCACCGCGAGGAGAACCCGGACCCGGAGCACAAGGCCGTCGTGGTGATCTCCCGGAGCACTCAGGAGGCCATCGTCGTCAACCTCCCGGAGCTCTACGCGCTCTGACCGAGCGTCTCTCTACTTCTGCTGCGGGGTGGTCGGGTGGCGGAACCTCAGCGGGATTCCCGCTGCGGGATCGTTTTCACCGGTGGCTCCGCCACAGGCGAAAACGCTGTCCTCGCGAGGATCCCGCTGAGAACCCGCTGGTGGTCCGGCTGCGTGCGTGGTCGGCAGTTCATCGGCTTCGCCGCTGACAGGAAACGGACATGACCTACCTGGCGGGTTCGACGGCAGCTGGAGTGATCGACCGGGTGGGTGGCCCGAGGCCCGAGCTGGCCGCCCACCTCGGAGCAGGGGTGTGGGGTGGAGCACTCCGGGCGGTTGGATAGAGTTCTGCGCCTGTATCCAGGTGCACCCCCTGCGGCCGGATGCTCCTAGTCGGGGATCGGGCAGCCGATGCTGGTGGCCGCGCGACGGAAGGATCTCGTTGGCCACCCCGCTACGCAGCCCCCGGTTACCCGGGCCCAGGCAGGCCGCACTCACCCGCTACCTCACCACCGCGCAGCGCTGGTTCGCGCGGCTGCGCGCCCACGTGCTGGTCCGGCCGCGGCCGGTCATCGCCGCCGGTGCGGTGGCGCTGCTGGTCTCGCTGGTGGCGCTGTTCCTGATGAGCCGCGCCGGGCTGGGGCACGGCGCGGGCGTCGACTACCAGGTGTACCGCTGGGCGGTGCACACCTGGCTCAGCGGCGGGGACATCACGGTCGGCGGTCCGATGACGAGCGCCGACCGGATCCTGCCGTGGGTGTACCCGCCGTTCGCGCTGCTGCCGCTGGCGGTGCCATCGGTGCTGCCGTACGTGGCGGGGCTGTGGCTGCTCTACCTGACGGACCTGGTCGCGATCGGCGTGGTGCTGTACCTGGTGGCGCGGCGGACGTGGCCGCACCTGGGCCGGGAGAGCGCGGCCGCGGTGGCCGCGATCGGCCTGCCGGGCACGCTGCTGCTGGAACCGGTGTACGCGTCGTTCGGGCTGGGCCAGGTCAACGTGCTGCTGATGGGGCTGGTGGCGGTGGACTGCCTGACCGAGCACCCGCGCTGGCCGCGGGGCCTGCTGGTGGGCCTGGCCGCCGCGATCAAGCTGACGCCGGCCGCGTTCCTGCTGTTCTTCCTGGTGCGCAAGGAGTACCGGGCGGCCGCGGTCGCCGCGATCACCGCCGTCGCCGGGACCTGCTTCGGGTTCGTGCTGAACCGCTCGGCGTCGATGGACTACTGGTTCGGCACCGGTCCGGCCGCGGGCGTCAGCGGTTCCTCGTACCACACCAACCAGTCGATCATGGGCGCGTTGTCCCGGCTGGACCTGCCCGCGTTGACCGAGCACGCGCTGTGGGCGCTGTGCGCGCTGGTGCTGACGCTGGTGGCGGTGCGGGTGCTGCGCACGGCGGAGGTGGCTCCGGCGTTGCTGGCGACGGCGCTGCTGGCGCTGTTGGTCTCGCCGACGTCCTGGTCGGACCACTGGGTGTGGGTGGCGCCGGGCGTGCTCGTCGCGGCCGGCACGGCGTTGCGCAGGCGCAGCCGCGGCTGGCTGGTGTCGGCGGGCGTGCTCGTGCTGGCCGCCTTCGTCACCCCGTTCCGGATGTTCCCGGCCAATGGGAACTGGAATGCGCTACAGCACCTGTTCGGCAATTCCTATCTGCTGATCGGAATCGCAATGCTTCTGCTGCTGTCGCGTTACGCGGCGGAACCGGCGCCCGCGGTGACCGGAGACCCGTCCCGCGATTGACCGTCCGGACGGGAATTGCGAATCGTGACGGTGCGGAGCCGGGCCATTCCGCACCGCTGCCCCGGGAACACGGACTCGGGTCCGCTGCGCGCGCGCCGGGTGCTCGGCCGCTCGCGGAGCGCGATCGGCGGCGCCGGGACCGCGTGCGGGAGCCGGTGGCCGTCCCCGTCGTCGCCGGTCGGCGGCGTGATGTCCGAATGGAACGTTTCATCCGGAGCCCGGATTCGGCGCATGGCACGGGAATCTGGTCTCGGCGCTGCGTCATCCGTGTGAATTCGGGGCGGCGGCGGGGGAAGCCGGAGTTCCACAGAGGACGGTCTCGATGAGGTTCGAGTCAGGCAACCCTTCCCGGGATGTGTGCTGCATCACGCTCGAACCGGACTGGACCGAAAAAGCCGTCGTGATCAGGCGCAACGCCTGCCTTTGAGCCCTGGAGCCCGGTTCCCGCGGGCGCCGCCGCTGGTCAGGGGGTTGATCGAAGGTGACCTGCGGTTGACCGCCGGAAGGTGGCCGGTTCCACGCTCCGGGACGCCGCCATGTGATTTTCATCCGTGTTACTCAGGCGTAGCCGTGGGCCCGATCCGTCTGTACAGTGCCCGGAACTGACCGACGATGCAACGGCGCATCCTTTTGTCAGTGCCCGAAAGGTTTTCGCGGATCGCTTGCGAGTGCTCACAATTCCCTCGCCGCGATCCGGGCCTGGCGACGGGAGGATCGATGCCGGATTCCCAGTATTTGAGAAATGAGGCGCAACGTCGCGCCGCCGAGCGGGGTCTGTACGACCCGGCTCACGACCACGACGCCTGCGGAGTGGCGTTCGTGGCCGACATGCACGGGCGGCGCAGCCATGCACTGGTGCAGAACGCCCTCACGGCATTGCGCAACCTGGAGCACCGGGGTGCCAAGGGCGCCGACCCGGAGACGGGGGACGGCGTCGGCGTGCTGACGCAGGTCCCCGACGAGTTCTTCCGCGCCGTGGTCCCGTTCGACCTGCCCGAAGCGGGCGGGTACGCGGCCGGGACCGCCTTCCTGCCCGCCGACGCCGACGAGGCGCGGGAGGCGGCCGAGATCGTCGAGCGGATCGTCGCCGAGGAGGGCCTCACCCTGCTCGGCTGGCGCGAGGTGCCGATCGAGCCGGACAACGCCGGGCGGGCCGCCCGCGAGGTGATGCCGAGCTTCCGCCAGCTGTTCATCGGGCACGGCAGCGACGGAGCCGAGTCCGAATCGGCCCTCCAGTTCGAACGCCGCGCCTTCTGCGTGCGCAAGCGCGCCGAGCACGAGGCCGCGGTGTACTTCCCGAGCCTGTCGGCGCGGACCTTCGTCTACAAGGGAATGCTCAGCGAGACCCAGCTGGGCTCGTTCTACCCGGACCTGGCCGACGAGCGGTTCACCAGCGCCATCGGCCTGGTGCACTCGCGGTTCTCCACGAACACGTTCCCGTCGTGGCCGCTGGCGCACCCGTACCGCTTCATCGCGCACAACGGCGAGATCAACACGATGAAGGGGAACCGGAACTGGATGCGGACCCGCGAGAGCATGCTCGCGACCGACCTCATCCCCGGTGACCTGCAGCGGCTGTACCCGATCGCGACGCCGGACGGCAGCGACTCGGCGACCTTCGACGAGGTGCTGGAGCTGCTGCACCTGGGCGGGCGCTCGCTGCCGCACTCGGTGCTGATGATGATCCCGGAGGCGTGGGAGAACCACGCCGAGATGGACCCGCAGCGCCGCGCGTTCTACGAGTTCCACAACTACCTGATGGAACCCTGGGACGGCCCCGCGCTGGTGGCGTTCACCGACGGCACCCAGATCGGCGCGGTCCTGGACCGCAACGGGCTGCGCCCCGGCCGCTACTGGGTGACCGACGACGGCCTCGTCGTGCTGGCCAGCGAGGTCGGCGTGCTCGAACTGGACCCGGCGCGCGTGGTGCGCAAGGGCCGGTTGCAGCCGGGCCGCATGTTCCTGGTCGACACCGGTGCCGGGCGCATCGTCGACGACGAGGAGATCAAGGGCGAGCTGGCCGCCGCGCACCCGTACCAGCAGTGGCTGGACGAGGGCGTGGTGCACCTGGGCGATCTGCCCGACCGCGACCGCGAGGTGCCCTCGCACGCGTCGCTGGTGCACGGCCAGCAGGTGTTCGGCTACACGCAGGAAGAGCTGAACGTGCTGCTCAAGCCGATGGCCGCCGGTGGGGCGGAGCCGATCGGCTCGATGGGCAACGACGTGCCGTTCGCGGCGTTCTCGAAGCGCCCGCGGCAGCTGTTCGACTACTTCACGCAGCTGTTCGCGCAGGTCACCAACCCGCCGCTGGACGCCATCCGCGAGGAGCTGGTGACCTCGCTGGCCACCCACATCGGCCCCGAGCACAACCTGCTCGACCACGATCCGGACGCCTGCAAGCAGCTGGTGCTGCCGTTCCCGGTGCTGGACAACGACCAGCTCGCCAAGATCGTGCACATCGACGACGACGGCGACCGCCCCGGCCTCAAGCCCGCGATCATCTCCAGCACCTACCGGGTGCGCGGCGGTGGCGAGGCGCTGCGGGAGCGGCTCGACGAGATCTGCGCCGAGGTGTCCGCCGCGGTCGCCGAGGGCGCGCACGTGCTGGTGCTCTCCGACCGGGCCGCCGACGCCGAGCACGCGCCGATCCCGTCGCTGCTGGTGACCGGCGCGGTGCACCACCACCTGGTGCGGGAGAAGACCCGCACCCACGTCGGCCTGGTGATCGAGGCCGGTGACGTGCGCGAGGTGCACCACGTCGCGCTGCTCATCGGCTACGGCGCCGCGGCCGTCAACCCGTACCTGGCGATGGCCAGCGTCGAGGACCTGGTGCACAACGGCGTGCTCCAGGGACTCGACCCGGCGAAGGCCACCGGCAACCTGATCAAGGCGCTCGGCAAGGGCGTGCGCAAGACGATGTCGAAGATGGGCGTGTCCACGGTGGCCTCGTACACCGGTGCGCAGATCTTCGAGGCGATCGGGCTGGGCGCCGAGGTCATCGACCGATGTTTCGCCGGCACCACCTCGCGGCTCGGCGGGGTCGGTTTCGACCTGCTGGCCAAGGAGGTCGCCGAGCGGCACCGCCGCGCCTACCCGGACGACGGCGTGCAGGCCCCGCACCGCACCTTGCAGGTGGGCGGCGAGTACCAGTGGCGGCGCGAGGGCGACCCGCACCTGTTCAACCCGCGCACCGTGTTCAAGCTGCAGCACTCCACGCGGTCCGGCCGCTACGAGGTCTTCAAGGAGTACACGAAGGCCGTCGACGACCAGTCGCGCGACCTGATGACCCTGCGCGGCCTGTTCAAGTTCCGCGAAGGTGCCCGGCGGCCGGTGCCGATCGAGGAGGTCGAGCCGATCGAGTCGATCGTGAAGAGGTTCGCCACCGGCGCCATCTCCTACGGCTCGATCTCGCAGGAGATGCACGAGACCCTCGCGATCGCGATGAACCGCCTCGGCGGCAAGTCGAACACCGGCGAGGGCGGTGAGGACGCCGACCGGTTCACCCCGGACGCCAACGGCGATTCGCGCCGCTCGGCGATCAAGCAGGTCGCCTCCGGCCGGTTCGGCGTCACCAGCGAGTACCTGGTCAACGCCGACGACATCCAGATCAAGATGGCGCAGGGCGCGAAGCCCGGCGAGGGCGGGCAGCTGCCCGGCCACAAGGTGTACCCGTGGGTGGGCAAGACCCGGCACTCCACGCCGGGCGTGGGGCTGATCTCCCCGCCGCCGCACCACGACATCTACTCCATCGAGGACCTCGCACAGCTGATCCACGACCTGAAGAACGCCAACCCGAAGGCGCGGATCCACGTCAAGCTGGTCAGCGAGGTCGGCGTCGGCACGGTCGCGGCGGGCGTGAGCAAGGCGCACGCCGACGTGGTGCTGATCTCCGGGCACGACGGCGGCACCGGCGCCTCCCCGCTGTCCTCGATCAAGCACGCGGGCGGCCCGTGGGAGCTGGGCCTGGCCGAGACGCAGCAGACGCTGCTGGCCAACGACCTGCGCGACCGGATCGTGGTGCAGACCGACGGGCAGCTCAAGACCGGTCGCGACGTGGTGATCGCGGCGCTGCTGGGCGCGGAGGAGTTCGGCTTCGCCACCGCCCCGCTGGTCGTGTCCGGCTGCATCATGATGCGGGTGTGCCACCTGGACACCTGCCCGGTGGGCGTGGCCACGCAGAACCCGCAGCTGCGGGCGAAGTTCGACGGCAAGGCCGAGTACGTGGTGAACTTCTTCGAGTTCATCGCCCAGGAAGTGCGGGAGTACCTGGCGGAACTCGGCTTCCGGTCCATCGAGGAGGCCGTCGGGCACGCCGAGCTGATCGACACCGACGACGCGGTGCGGCACTGGAAGACCGAGGAGCTGGACCTCTCGGCGATCACCCACGTCCCGGAGCTGGCGCCGGGCGCGGCGCTGCACAACACCACCACCCAGGACCACGGCCTGGACAAGGCCCTGGACCACACGCTGATCCAGCTCAGCGAGGGCGCGTTGAAGGACGCGACGCCGGTGCGGCTGGAGCTGCCGGTGCGCAACGTCAACCGCACGGTGGGCACCATGCTCGGCCACGAGCTGACCCGCCGGTGGGGCGGCGAGGGGTTGCCGGACGACACGATCGACGTGACGTTCACCGGTTCGGCCGGGCAGAGCTTCGGGGCGTTCGTGCCGCGGGGCATCACGCTGCGGCTGCTCGGCGACGGCAACGACTACGTCGGCAAGGGCCTGTCGGGCGGGCGGATCGTGGTGCGGCCGCCGGAGGGCGCCGCTTACACCGCCGAGGACAACGTCATCGCGGGCAACGTGCTGCTGTACGGCGCGACGTCCGGTGAGCTGTTCGTGCGCGGCGTGGTGGGCGAGCGGTTCTGCGTGCGGAACTCGGGCGCGGTCGCCGTCGTCGAGGGCATCGGCGACCACGGCTGCGAGTACATGACCGGTGGCCGCGCGGTGATCCTCGGCGGCACCGGCCGCAACTTCGCGGCCGGCATGTCCGGTGGCATCGCCTACGTGCTGGACCTGCGGGAGGAGCGGATCAACCCGGAGATGGTGGACCTCGACGAGCTGGACGAGGCCGACCGGGAGTTCCTGCACGACCGGGTCCGCAGGCACCACGAGCAGACGGCCTCGCAGGTGGCCGCGGAACTGCTGGCGGACTGGGACCGCGCGGTGGCGCGCTTCGCGAAGGTCATGCCGCGCGACTTCAAGCGCGTGCTGGCCGCGCAGACCGCCGCCGAGCGCGACGGCCGCGACGTTGACCAGGCGATCATGGAGGCGGCTCATGGCTGACCCGAAGGGCTTCATCACCACGGCGCGCCAGACGCCCGAGCGCCGCCCCGTGGACATCCGGATCAAGGACTGGCGCGAGGTCTACCTGGACTTCGAGCCGGGCCGGGTCAAGGAGCAGGCGGGCCGCTGCATGGACTGCGGGATCCCGTTCTGCCACAACGGTTGTCCGCTGGGCAACCTGATCCCGGAGTGGAACGACCTCACCTGGCGCGACGACTGGAGCGAGGCGATCGAGCGGCTGCACGCCACGAACAACTTCCCGGAGTTCACCGGGACGTTGTGCCCCGCCCCGTGCGAGGCGGCGTGCGTGGTCGGCATCAACTCCGATCCGGTGACGATCAAGCAGGTCGAGATCGAGATCATCGACCGGGCCTGGGCGGAGGGCCGGGTGCCGCCGCAGCCGCCCGCGTCGAAGACCGGCAAGCGGGTCGCGGTGATCGGGTCGGGTCCGTCGGGCTTGGCCGCCGCCCAGCAGCTGACCCGCGCGGGCCACGACGTGGTGGTCTACGAGCGGGCGGACCGCATCGGCGGGCTGCTGCGCTACGGGATCCCCGAGTTCAAGATGGAGAAGCGGCGCCTGGACCGCAGGCTCGGCCAGATGCGGGCCGAGGGCACCGAGTTCCGCACCGGCGTGCACGTCGGCGTGGACGTGTCGGTGGAGCAGCTGAAGGCCGACTACGACGCGGTGGTCCTCGCCGGCGGCGCCACCGCGGCCCGGGACCTGCCGATCACCGGCCGCGAGGCGGTCGGGGTGCACCAGGCGATGGAGTACCTGCCGCTGGCCAACAAGGTGCAGGAGGGCGACCTGCCGTCCTCGCCGATCGACGCCGCGGGCAAGGACGTCGTGGTGATCGGCGGCGGTGACACCGGTGCGGACTGCGTCGGCACCGCGCACCGGCAGGGCGCGAAGTCGGTCACCCAGCTGGAGATCATGCCGACGCCGCCGTCGACGCGGCCGGACAACCAGCCGTGGCCGACGTACCCGATGACGTTCAAGGTGACCTCGGCGCACGAGGAGGGCGGGGAGCGGTTGTTCTCCGTCAACACCCAGGAGTTCCTCGCCGACGAGAACGGGAACCTGCGCGCGCTGCGGCTCGCGGAGGTGCGCCGCGAGGACGGCCGCTTCGTGCCGGTCGAGGGCACCGAGCGGGAGCTGCCGTGCCAGCTGGCCTTCCTGGCGATGGGCTTCGTCGGCCCGGAGAAGGAGGGCCTGCTCACCGATCTAGGCGTGGAGCTCGACGAGCGCGGCAACGTCGCCCGCGACTCGGACTTCATGACCACTGTGGACGGTGTGTTCACGGCGGGCGACATGGGCCGCGGCCAGTCGCTGATCGTGTGGGCGATCTCCGAGGGCCGGTCCGCGGCCGCCGGGGTGGACCGCTACCTGACGGGCCGGGACGTGCTACCCGCCCCGATCGCCCCGACGGACCGCCCGCTGGTCTGACCGAGCACGTCGCGAAGCGCCCTGGGGTGAATTCCTCGGGGCGCTTCGCTCTTTGCGTAGCACGGGGGTAGCGGAACCTCAGCGGTTCCCTCGCTGCGGGATCTTTTTCCCGAGTGGCTCCGCCACGAGGGAAAAAGCTGTCCTCGCGAGGGAACCGCTGAGAACCCGCGGGTGGTCGAGCTGCGTGCGTGGTCGCTGCTCAGCGGCTTCGCCGCTGACAGGAGAGAGCCATGGCCCGCTGGGCGGGTTCGGCGAGGTGGTCAGGCGCGGCGGCCCAGGAGGGCGAGGAGTTGCACGGCGGGATCTGCGCTGTCGGTGGGGATCGGCGGGTCGATGATGCCGAGGGCCGCCATCCGGTCGGCGTTGGGGCGTGCGTAGGCGAGGCCGAGGTCGACGGCGGCCGGGTCGAGGTCTTCGGGTTGCCCGGTGGCGCGCGCCAGGTCCCAGCCGTGCACGGTGAGGTCGATGAGCATCTGCTCGGCGTAGGTGGTCATCGGCGCTTCGCCGAAGGAGAACCGGGCGGTCCCGGTCAGGTCGGCGGACGCCCACGCCGCGCGGGATCCGCGGGCGGCGTCGTCCCACGCGCGCACCGGGTCGTCGCCGAGCAGGTCGCCGTCGTAGCGGTCGCCGACCTGCTCCAGGGTCTCCCCGGCGAGCAGGTGCGGTGCCCAGCGGTGTTCGGCGACGAGGTGGCCGACGAGGTCGCGGACGGTCCACGCGCTGCACGGCGTCGGGTCGTCCCACCGCTCGACGGCGTGCACCAGGGCACCGAAGCGGTCGAGGCCGGCGGGGATGAGCTGCTGCGCTGGAGTCGGCATGGCGGCACGCTACGCCACGGTCGAGGCCGCCACCGCGCGCTCGGTGCCCGGCTTCGGCGCGGCGTGCCGGCGGCAGCGGTGTGGATCACACCCGAACGCCGCATATCGGGAACGTCGCAGTTCAGAGCCTTGATTTGGCGGCATTTCGCTCGCTGTGAAGGTAATTGGTTGCGGAAAACACCTTTTTTCGGCGCCGCGTTCGGAGGACCATGGGCTAGGTCGATCGGGCGCGGCGGGTATGGGCCGGTCCGGGCAAGTCTCATCCGAGGGGAACATGAGCAAGCACTTCGCGTTCGTCAGCATGACCGCGCACGGACACGTCAACCCGACGCTGCCGCTGGTGGAGGAGCTCGTCCGCCGCGGCCACCGCGTCACCTACGCCATCGGTCCCGAATTCCACGACGCCGTCCAGGCCGCCGGTGCCACGCTGTTCGACACCGGCACCGTGATGCCCGAGATGCCCACCAACTTCGCCAAGTTCACGCCCGAGGCCATGGCCCCGATGCTGGAGTTCCGCATCGAGGACATCCAGCGGTCGTTCCCGAAGCTCGTCGAGCACTTCCGCCAGGACCTGCCGGACGCGGTGTGCTTCGACCAGGCCGAGGCCACCGGTCCGATGCTCGCCGAGAAGCTGGGCGTGCCCGAGGTGTCGCTCATCCCGCACTTCGCGGGCAACGAGCACTTCTTGATGCGCGACGTGATGGTGAAGAAGGACGACGAGAACCCCTTCGACCCGAACCACCCGATCGTGCAGGACTTCGCGAAGCGGATGAAGGAGCTCACCACCGAGTTCGGCGTCACCTTCGACCCGTCCTCGTTCGGGCAGGCGAAGCCGTCGCCGCTGAACCTGGTGTTCCTGCCGAAGAAGTTCCAGCTGCGCTCCGAGACCTTCGACGACCGCTTCGAGTTCATCGGCCCGTCCGTCGGGCAGCGCGGCATCGTCGACTGGAAGCCGAAGCACGGCGACAAGCCGCTGCTGTTCATCTCGCTGGGCACCGTGTTCAACCAGCGCCCCGAGTTCTTCCGGCTGTGCATCGAGGCGTTCCGCGACTCCGGCTGGCAGGTCGCCATGTCCATCGGCAAGGTCGTGCAGGAAGCCAACCTGGGCGAGATCCCGGAGAACTTCGAGGTGCGCACGAGCTTCCCGCAGCCCGCGGTGCTCCAGCACGCCACCGCGTTCCTCACCCACACCGGCATGAACTCGACGATGGAGACGCTGTATTACGGCGTGCCGCCGATCGCGTTCCCGCAGATGCCGGAGCAGGAGGCCAACGCCGACCGCGCCCAGGAGCTCGGGCTCGGCAAGCGGCTGCAGGCCGACGACGTCACGCCGGAGCTGCTGCGCGCCACCGTGGACGAGGTCGCCGCGGACGAGCAGATCCGCGCCAACCTCGCCGAGATGCGCGAAGCCGTCCTCACCAGCGGCGGAGCCCCCGCGGGCGCCGACGCCCTGGAGCGCTTCCTCTCCTGACACCACCTGGCTGAACGGCCCATCCGCCCGCGCTGCTCGGGCGGATGGGCCGTTCGCACGTGCGGATCAGGCAGCGGGGTAGCGGTCGGATTTGATCGCGGTCAGGAACGCCGTGAACGTCCGCCGGTCGAAGAACAGCGGGCTCTCGGCCGGGTTCTTGCTGTCGCGGATGGCGCGGGTGCCGGGGACGTTGAGGGCGACCTCGACGCAGGTGCCGCTCCCGCCGCCGCTGTAGCTGCTCTTGCGGAACTCAAAGATCATGTTCGTACCTCTTTGCGTAGCGGGTGAGGAGGTCGTTCGATTCCGAGGCGTCGAGAGCCAAGCGGTCGAGGTTCACGAGAACCCGTTGGTACAGCTCGATGGCCTGGTCTTCGATGAACACCCCGCTCCCGGCGTTCTCCTGGTAGACGACGTGGTGGCTCCCGAGGTCGAACAACGTGAACGGGCCTTCGCAGCCCCAATATGCTCCCGACGAGAACGGGAGCACCCGTACCTCCAACCCCGGCTTCTGGACCGTCTCCATCAACTTTCGCAGCTGATCGGCCATTGTTCGAGGATCGGCACCCACTCGGCGGCGCAGCGCCGCTTCGTCGATGAACGCGCGGTAGTCCGACAACGCCGGGCGGTTCAGCGCGGATCGGCGCGCAATCCTGGTGCGGACCGCTCGATCTCGTGATGCCGTTCCCAGCGGCGACGTCCCGATCAGGTCGCGAGCGTAGTCGGAAGTCTGGAGCAGCCCGGGAACCACCGAGATCTGGAAATCGGAGCTCGAACGGGCCTCGCTCTCGTACGCCGCTATCGCGCTGAGCTGTTGTTCCATTGCCGAACCGATCTCAACCCATGTTCCGGCACCTTCACCCGCCAGCCGCAGCAGGCGTTGTTTGGCAGGGCCGGTGACGGCGAGAGCGGTGAGGATCGAGGCGACTTCGCCGACGTCGGCGCGGCGTGCGCCCGTCTCGATGCGGGACAGGGTGGATCGGGATATGTCCGTCGCCGCCGCCAACGTCTCCAAGGTCCATTCGAGTGAATCTCGGGCTCGGCGCATCTCAGCTCCGATCGCCCTTGCCTGGGAACCGGCGAACTTCGGCACTGCTGACCTCCCTCGGCGACCCGGTCGCGCGTGCAACCCCTGAACGTGTCGTGGTGATCTGCGATTTCCCGGCCGGTTCCGGCGTTGCTACGTTCCCGGCGTCCGAGGAGCGGTGATCGTATCCGCGACGCGTCCCTCCCGATCGGGCGGTATGTCCACAGTGGAGCGGATGCGCGCGTCCGGCAGAGGAGAAACGTGGAATCGACGAGCACGACCACCCCGACCGTCGAGGAGTTCCGGGCGGAGCTGGGGGAGTTGGTGGCCGTACACCGGCCGCGGTTGTTCGCGGTGTGCGAGGAGATCGGGGTCCGGGAGGACGGGTTCGTGCGGTGCTGGGGCCTCGACTTCGGCGACGCGGCAGAGGTGTTCGCGGCCGAGGACGGGCGCGGGCGCGCGCGGTTCCGGTCCGTCGACGCCGCCGTCGCCCACCTGGCCCGGCACGACCAGGTGCACCTGATCTGGGCGGACGAACCGCCCGCCCCGGCCGGTTCGGCGAAGTGAACGGACCGTTCGGCCAATGGAACGGGACGAACGGTCCGTTCACCCGAAACGAACATGACCTCCGAGCGCGGGTGAACGGACCGTTCGACCAACTAGATGGGACGAACGGTCCGTTCACTCCAGCAGCAGGTGAGATCGTCTCGGTGTTCGGGTGGGTGAACGGACCGCTTGTCCGATAGAGCTGGACGAACGGTCCGTTCACTCCGCTGCCGGGGAAGGGGCGAGGCGGACCAGCGCCGGGCGCAGCAGGTGTCCGTGCACCCGGTAGCCGGGCCGCAGCACCTCGGCGACCACCGCCTCCGCCTCGGGAGCGCGGCGCATCGGGACGACGGTGGGCGGTTCCTCCGGCGCCACCGCCTCGTGCACGGCCGGGTCGAACGGTTCGCCCAGCGGGTCGAACCGGTGCAGGCCCTCGGCGGCGAGGGTGTGCTGCAGCTGCTCGTGCACCGGCCCCAACGCCTCCGGGTGGTGCCGGGCGCCGATCTCCACCGCGTCCACCACCGGCAGCAGCTGGGTGAGCACGCCCTCGGCGGCCCGGTCCAGGTGCGTGGTCTGCTCCCGCAGCATCCGCTTGCGGTAGTTGTCGAACTCGGCCGTCACCCGGCGCAGCATCTCCAGGTGCGCGTCCCGCTCACCGCGCAGCCGGGTGATCTGCTCCGCCGGGTCCGGTTCGGGCGGGGGTTGTTCGCGCTCGTCTGCGGCGGGGGAGGGCGCGACG